>JAGOEF010000261.1 GCA_017997855.1 Bacteroidales bacterium | reverse complement strand
GAACCAACAATTTGGGGTAAAAACTGATGGTTTTTACGAAGCCTTCGGCCAGTACCGGGAGCCCGTTGGTGTTGTAGAGCCCCACGTAATCAATATCGGGCGATGCCGAAATACCATAGAGCATTCTCACCTCCGGTTCTTCCATGGCCGCACATCGGCGTTTATACCAGCGATAATAACGTAAATCGGACGACATGTGGGGCCGGTTATTGTGCTCGGGTATTTCGATGCGATACACTACGCCCCCATCGGGAATTTCGATGGACTGCAGATTCATACCTTCGATGCGGGGTTGCACCAATGCCTGAATTTCGTGCAGCAGCCAGTCGTTGGTACCGGACGGAACAAGCGACTGAATGGCATGGGCACGTCCACGCTTCGCCGAAACGCCACAGTACACCACCGCAGCACCCTCATTAGCCAGAGCAGCTACGATCTGTGCCAGTTTTTCGGGCATACGAGCATCGCGCAGCATCACAGCCGCTTCGAGAAAAACCAGATTCCGGGTTTCGCGTACTCCCGAAGCGATAAAAGCAGCTAATGCATCGTAACTGAGTGGGTATTCCATGCGAATTTGTTTAGCGCACAAAACTAAAAAATATTGGGGATAATTCTGACATACACCCTATTTTCCCGTTGGTTCTTCCATGATATTGATGTGCGCTTTTCGGTAATGTTCAGGGATATCGGGTATTTTATCGCCATCGCAATCTTCGAAACTTTCGAAAAACGATAGCAGGGCAAACCATTCTTTGCCTTCCTGCACCCCCGGAGTCGATTTATCGAAATCTATCCAGGCGGATTTCATATCGCTGACCCTGTCGCCGTTGGCATGTTTCGGATACACCGAAAGCAATCCATAGGTAAGTTTCTTTATCAGGCTCACAAACTCGAGCATGTAGGAATTTGCGACCAATCCATACAATTGCGTATTGTTTTTTGAATAATCGATTTCGTTCCCTCTGATTTCGATTCGGGTAATTTTATTCAGAAATCCGCCCTTTGGATTGTAATACACCTTCACACCGGCATAGTAACAATAGTTTGAAGAACTCGATTTCGGGGCAATCAATAACACTTCGAACACATTTTTGAGTTCTCTGCCCGTAACATACACTTTGGCCAGCGGGTATCCCGGTATACCATCGGCCCCCTCTCCCAGCGAAACTACCCTGAAAATATCGGAAACCGATTGGTATCCTTTTTTGCCTGCAGCAATTTTATCGCGGATTAACCCTGTTGCTATCAGTGCCACATCGGTGCCTTCGGGGTCAATGCGACCCACATAATAATAAATAGCATCGGCTACCATGGGACCCAGATTACTTCCGGCAGGATCGTTGATTTCGTCGCAGATTAAATCAAAACCTGTTTTTACAACCACTTCGTCGTACTGGTAGCCCATTTGGTTCAAAATGGTCTTGTTGATGATTGTCTTTTGTTGCTCAACATCAGCAAAAATTGCCGGATCACCCTGTAACTCATCGTTTACCTGAATGAGTTGATACTTGCAGTTGGTGATTTTTCCTTCGTTCAGGGTAAGATCCATCCGGCCGATATTCGTTCCATAAGCACCCGCCTGCACAATCAGCACATCGTTAACCCAAATCGGTTGCACCAGATAAGTGTGGGAATGTCCGCCTACAATAACGTCGATATAAGGGCAATTTTCGGCAAGTTTTACATCTTCACCCGAATATTCACCATTCTTGTCTTTGGTCAATCCACCGTGCGAAAGGCAAATAACGATGTCCACTTTCTCGGTTGTTTTCAGGTATTTCGAGGTTTGTTTTGCAATTTTCACGGCATCTTCATACACCACCGGTTTCATATTGGGAGCCACATCGCGGGCATCATATCCCATGATTCCAAAAACACCGATTTTCATTCCGTCTTTTTCGAAAACCGTATAGGGAGCTATAATTTTTGAATCGAATAACACCTGAAGGTCGTATGAACCGGAGTTGTTATTATCGAACGACAGGTTGGCGCAGGTAATAGCCGGAATTTCGCCACGCAGGCGCGCATTGTTGACAATCTTCGCGAGCGTTTGGGGTCCGTAATCAAATTCATGATTACCGAGACAAACAGCATCGTAGCCCATCTTGCGCATCAAGCGTAACTGGAAACCCGATTCTGCCTCGGCCAGATGAAAAAAACTGCCCATCAGAAAATCGCCGGCATCGAGAACCAGTGCCTGACCCCGCTTCTCCTTCTGCACCTTTTCGATAATGGAGGCGATGCGGGCAAAGCCACCCAGGGTATAATCGTCGCCAACCGACAAAGGAGAATACTCCAATTCGGGAGAAAAACCAATTAACTTGCTGTGAAGATCGTTGGTATGGAGAATGGTGATACTTCCTGAAGCCTGTTGCGCCATCAGCGAAGCAGGCAATATAAATGCAGTGATTAAAACAGATAGAAGTTTCATGGTCATGTATTTTATGCTACTAAAGTACATGTTATTATCTGCATATCAAACGATTGTTTCAAGTTTCTTAGATTTTATTCACGTGAAATTGAACACAATTGATCAGCATTGTAGAAACATACACACAAAGTAACACATCAAACATTCAGTAATTCAGCAAATTATACAATCGTGTATTTTACAGAATTTAATCCAAACGTATTTTTTTATTATTTTGGTGCGGTTTATGAAATGAAGCCCTGATTAATTTTAAAAACATCATTATGAAAACAACATTACGCATTGCAGTTCTTTTGGTTATTATTGCGTTTGGACCCCGCGCCTTCTCACAAAGTTTCACCGGCAACTGGGATGGTGTGTTAACGGTAGATCTGGCAGACGGAAGCACGGGAGACATTGGTTTTAAGATGGTAATTATCGACAATGGCGATGGAACCTGCTACGGAAGAAGTCAGATTTATATGAACTGGGACGGTGAAGCCATTCAGGCGCAGTATGATTTTACCGGCACCATCAGCGGATCGAATCTAAAATTCAGCGATACCGATTTGGTGGAAGCCACCTACCCCGAGGATGAGGATTATTACTGGTGTAAAAAAACAGGAAGTCTCTACCTGAGTGGGAGTTGGCTGAGTGGGAAAGTAACCGGTTACTCACCTCATGGCGATTGCATGCCTGCAGTGGCAAAGCTGGAATACGACTCGGCTATTGAGTAGAGAACGCTAATTTTCAGAATCTTACAAGGGAGAATCGAAAAAACAGATTTTTTTTCGAATTGCTGTTGCAAATAAGAAAAAACATCTATATTTGCACCACCAAATTGGTGCGGTAGTTCAGTTGGTTAGAATACCGGCCTGTCACGCCGGGGGTCGCGGGTTCGAGTCCCGTCCGCACCGCAAACAAAGAAGGCTTTCATTGAATTGATGGCCTTTTTTTTATTGAAAACGGGACGAGAAGTTTATCCAGATGAGGAAAAATTAGGGTATTAAAAAGGGACAATCCTTTAAAAATGGTTCTACTACCATTTTAGTGGGTACAGATTTAAGCCCCCATGAAAAAATAAGATTGCACTTCTAAAGTTTGGGAATTTTCTGTACCCTCTGGC
>JAGOEF010000260.1 GCA_017997855.1 Bacteroidales bacterium | reverse complement strand
GGTAAGAGTATTGCAGGCCAGTACCAGCGAAGTATATGGTGATCCAACGGTGCATCCGCAACCCGAAACTTATTGGGGCAATGTGAACCCTATTGGCAGCCGCTCCTGCTACGACGAAGGAAAGCGGTGTGCCGAGACTTTGTTCTTCGACTATCACAAGCAAAATAAAGTACGTATTAAAGTAATCCGCATTTTTAATACCTATGGACCGCGCATGCACCCCAACGATGGTCGTGTGGTTTCGAACTTTATTGTGCAGGCTCTCAAAGGTGAGGACATCACAATTTTTGGCGACGGAACTCAAACCCGTAGTTTTCAATATATTGATGACCTGATTGAAGCCATGCTGCGCATGATGAATACTTCTGACGAAATTACTGGTCCGGTTAATGTGGGCAATCCTTACGAAGTTACCATGCTCGAGCTTGCCGAAAGAATTCTGAAGCTCACCGGATCGGCCTCTAAGCTGGTGTTTATGCCTTTACCCGAAGATGACCCCATTCAGCGCAAACCCGATATTAGCATCGCCCGTAAGGTTTTGAACAACTGGGAGCCTAAGGTCCCACTCGAAGATGGATTGATAAAAACGATAGAATATTTTAAAAATAGCCTCTGATTATGAAAGGAATTATTCTGGCAGGTGGTGCTGGTACACGCCTGCATCCAATAACTAAAAGCATTTCGAAGCAGATTATCCCGGTGTACGACAAACCCATGATTTATTATCCGCTCTCCACACTGATGCTTGCAAACATACGTGATATTCTTATTATTAGCACGCCCACCGATATCGGACTTTACGAAAACCTGTTTGGTGATGGTCAACAGCTCGGTTTAAATATTTCATATGCCATTCAGCCATCCCCCGACGGACTGGCACAGGCTTTCATTATAGGTGATAAATTCATTGGCAACGATAATGTATGTCTCGTACTTGGCGATAATATTTTTTACGGACAGGGCTTTGGCCACGTTCTGAAACAGGCTTCTCTGCTCGACGATGGTGCCCTGGTTTTTGGGTATTATGTAAATGATCCGGAACGTTATGGAGTAGCCGAATTTGATGACGAATGGAATGTTATCAGTCTGGAAGAGAAACCTGCGAAACCTAAATCAAATTTTGCAGTTACCGGATTGTACTTCTACAGCAACGACGTGGTAAACAAGGCCAAAAGCCTTAAGCCTTCGAAACGCGGAGAACTTGAAATAACCGATCTGAATAACCTGTATCTTGCCGAAAACCGGCTTCGCATACAGTTATTGGGACGTGGGTTTGCATGGCTCGATACCGGTACCCCTCAAAGCTTGCTGCAAGCCGCCAATTTTATCGAAACACTCGAGCAGCGTCAGGGCCTTAAAGCTTCCTGCATCGAAGAAATTGCCTATCACCGCGGTTTTATCAGTAAAGAACAACTCCTTAAACTGGCCGAAGTACTCGGAAAAAGCGACTATGGTAAATATTTGTTTAAAATTGCCAACACCGAAACCATACCCGGATGGAAATAATTTCGACACCCATACCCGGCCTGCTGATTGTAAAAACAGCCGTATTTGGTGATAGCCGTGGCTATTTCACCGAAACCTATAACCGGAGCACTTTCGAAAAATCAGGCCTGGTAACGCATTTTGTACAGGACAACGAATCGATGTCGAATGCCGGCGTTGTTAGGGGTCTCCACTACCAGCTTGAACCTTTTGCCCAGGCAAAACTGGTACGGGTTGTAATTGGTCGCGTCTTCGATGTAGCACTCGATTTACGCAAAGGCTCTCCTACTTTTGGACAATGGTTCGGCATTGAACTCAGCGGCGAAAACAAAACCCAGTTCTATGTTCCCAAAGGTTTTGCTCACGGATTTGCCGTACTCGAAAATAATACTGTTTTTGCCTATAAGTGCGATGCTTTATATAACCGTGACGCCGAGAGAGGAATCAATTTCACCGACCCGAAATTGGCAATTGACTGGCCCGTCGATATGGGTAAGGCTATAGTTTCAGAAAAAGATAAGCTGAACCCGACTTTCGCTGATGCTGAATACAATTTTACTTTTTAAAAACTTTTTTGCAGGATTTCGGTTAATTATTAAACTAAAACATATTGAAAATGGAAAACAAAAACCTTCTCGACGTATTAAAAACAGCCATTCTCATGGAAAAACGCGGTCAGGCACTATACGAAGAAGTGGCTTCGAAAACAGCAGACCCCGATGTGAAAAAGATTTTCAACATTATGGCAGAAGAAGAAAAACTGCATGCTAAAATGTTGGGAGAGCAATTTAAAAATTTCAGTGAGAATAAAAGCTTTGTTAAGCAAAATCTTGCGGCCAGTAATGCCGATCAGGAACTCGCTAACATGATTCTCACCGGAAAAATCACAGCCAACATCAGTGCAGCCGGTTTCGAAGCAGCTGCAATCGGAGCCGCCATCGATATGGAAACAAAATCAATTGAGGTTTACCGCAAACGGGCCGAAGAAAGTAACGACCCCGAAGAAAAAGCTTTATTTCACTGGCTTGCCGATTGGGAAGGTTCTCACTATGAATTACTTTTAAAACTTGATAACGACCTTAAAGATCAGATTTGGGCTGATAACCAGTTCTGGCCCTTCTAATATTCACTGACTGTAATCAGTTTTTTACCTAAACTAATTCAGGCCTCCGCGGAGGCCTGTTGTTGTTTTAAATGAATTTAAAATTAACATTAAATTAATGTTTCGGTAAGATTAACTAACGATTGCCTGAATACTTTTGGCCAAAACCAGTGCAATGAAAAAAACGCTATTTCTCCTGAGTATTCTTTTGTTGAATGTCAGCTTTTTATTTGCCCAGACAGAACTCGACGACAGGGCCAACATCTGTTTTAACAAGGGATGGGGCTTTATGACCAAAGACAGCAGCGTGGTAATGAATCTGCGCTTTCGCATTCAGAATCGCCTCGCCTTCAGTACCGAAAGCACATCCGATTTATCAATCAGCGAAACCGAATGGAAAGTAAGAAGATTGCGCCTGCGCTTTGATGGGTTTGTATATCATCATACCATCAGTTATTTATTTCAGCTTGCATTTTCGCGCGACGATATCGATTGGGACAAAAGTAAATTTCCGAGCCTGGTACGCGATGCTATGGTGTTCTATCGTCCGGTGAAAAATCTGCAGATAGGTTTTGGTCAGGGAAAACTACCCGGAAATCGTCAGCGCGTTATCAGCAGCGGGCAGCAGCAATTTGCCGACAGAAGCATCGTAAACAGCACCTTCACCATCGACCGCGACTTCGGGGTCTTTTTGAACTATAGTTTAATGGCCGGAAGTGGCATCATTAATATTAAAACAGCGGTGTCATCCGGCGAAGGCAGGAATATTCCCAAAGGTGATGCCAATCTGGCGTATACCGGACGCCTGGAGTATTTGCCACTGGGAAAATTTACCCACGATGGCGATTATTTCGAAGGAGATCTCGAACATGAGAAAACACCAAAACTATCACTCGCAGGTGGTTACAGCTTCAACAAAGGCGCTTTGCGAACAGGTGGACAATTGGGCAGCACAATGAATAC
>JAGOEF010000259.1 GCA_017997855.1 Bacteroidales bacterium | reverse complement strand
TATTTAACTCAACACATAAACTTTGAAAACGATGAAAGCAAAATTACTATCGCGCGTCGGAAAATTTCTGGCTTTTTCCGCACTTTGTCTGAGCGCCGTAAGCCTGATGGGCCAAAATAGCGAATACAAGGTTTTCTATTACTCAGGAAATCCTTTATTCAAGGCAAAAAATAAAACTGAAAAGCTTGTCCGTGATCAGGTTCTCGATCAATCGGCAACACTCAGTATTCCGGCAAACAGCTATGTGGTGCTGGTAAATAAATCGGAAGTGCCGATGGGGATTAACAAACCCGGCGATTATTCGGTTTCCGACATTAAAAAACTCTATACCAACATGACCGACAGCAACCTGACGGAAGAATTTTTTAATTATATCGCCAGCAGTATGCTCGAAAGTAACGATAAAAACCGCCGGAGTGGTGGTGTTTACCGCGCAGTCGGCGATTTAATGATTAATCCGTTCGACGCGGCTGTTGTAGTAGAGAAAACCGTTCCTTTCGAATGGAATAATCCGAATCAAAAGCAGTATTATTTCAAGATTTTTGACATCGAAACATGGAATATGGTATGCGATATTCCAACTACCGACAGCGTATATAATTTAGACATCGAAAGTCAAAAACTCGCTGAAGGCAAAGAATATGCATGGGTGGTTACCCAAACTTCAGGTGTTCCTCAAAGTGGGACAGAACTGTTTGTTTTCACGGTTTCGGGCAAGGATTTTAAGAAGGATCTTGATAAACAATTGAAAGATGCCGAAAAGAAAAGTGCTGATCCTCAGATGCGCCGTATGATGAAACTCCGGGTGTACATCGATAATTGCATTTATCCGATTCCGCCTTACACACAATTGTAAATTTTATGTCACTCAAAAAGGCCACCTTCCGGGTGGTCTTTTTTTACATGTGGTGAGTGTGCTTTGTATATTTAACAGCTTATGAAAAGATACTGTGTTTTAATATTTGGTTTTATCATCATGTCCGCCAATTTTTTATTTGGACAGAACGAAGAGTATAAAGTGTATTTTCATTCCGGAAATGTTTGGATGAAAGTTAAGGGAGAGATCAAAAATATTGTGCGCGATGCGCCCATTGTAAAAAATACCGTCTTAATTGTTGACGAAAATGCCTGTGTTGTTCTGGTTAATCAGGCTTCGGTGCCCATGGCTATCAGCAAACCGGGTGAGTATAATCTGAAGAAAATCACCACCCAGTACGGCCAGATGAAGGTCAGCAATGTGACGGAAGAGTTTTTCCGGTATATGATGGCAAACCTTTCGGGTACCGACGATAAAAAACATGTCAGTGGTGGCGTTTACAAAGGTATTGACCTCGATTTCTTTCTGAAGAAAACACCCGAAAACGGGGCTTTGATTTTGGATAGCATCTTTATTCTTTCATGGCAGAATGCCGACTTCGACTCCGCTTTTGTTAAACTGGCCACAAGTCCTGACGACACCATCCCAATTGTATTGCCGGTTTACGGCGATTCGCTCGAAATAAACATCCTGCAAACGGGATTAATCCCCGGTACGCGCTATTACTGGGCTGTGGAACCCCGACCCGGTCGCATTGCCGATCAGTTCGATATCAACGACTTCACCATCGCACCAAAAGATTTTGTCGAAGAATTCGGGAAGAGTGTTGCAAACATTGTCGAAACCAGCCCCAGCAGCGAAATGCGAAAACTGGCATTAATGCGACTCTATTGGGATAATAAGATATACCCCCTCCCTGATTTTACAAAATTCTAAGATACTTCGTCCCCGTCAGGACTTATAAAACCAATTCTGCCCGATAAACGGAAACGGGCTTTGCCATTGACGAACTTTTCGATGTCATCGTATTTACATTCAATACATTCTTTGCCCGAGCTATCGACAAAACCAAATTTCCAGTTGCGTTTCACGCGGGCAAGACCGCCCTCGAAATTTCCAATATCATCGTAAATCGGCTCGGTAATCTGTTCTCCCAGGGTGTTGATTAATCCGTATTTCCAGTTTTTCCTTATTCTGATTAAGCCAAGC
Source organism: Bacteroidales bacterium (assembly GCA_017997855.1). The sequence continues at coordinate 1,551 of JAGOEF010000259.1, read as the reverse complement.
CCAAGCATCTGAGCATCATCGTACTGGGGCGCTATAATCTCTTGGCCATCCGGGTTGATAAATCCGTATTTCATGCTTTGTTTTACCATGGCGATACCATCGTTAAATGCTGATGCATCATCGTATTTGCAATCGGTAACAGCTTTTCCGGCATGATTGATAAAGCCAAATTTCCATTGTTTTTTTACCCGGGCAATGCCGTTTATAAAATCACCGATTTCGTCATATTCCGGTGCCAGAATCTGAGTGCCGTCAGGCATTTGTAAGCCGTACTTATAGTCTTTTCTGAAAACCATGACCTCGTTAGTATTACTTTTGTCGGAGGATGCTGAAATGTCGCTGAAATCCGCCTCAACCGGGTCGGGGATAGCATTATCTGTATGGATGTCAACAGTTTCTTCTCCCTCCGACTCAGAGGCAACTAACGGATTAATTACTTCGAATGGATCCGCTGTATTTGAAGTGTCAACTTCAGGATTTGTTGTAACATAGGGCTTTTTATTGGATTCCTCTGAGTTTTCGCGATGCGAAACCACCCGTGTACCCTGTACGTCGATTCGTTGCGCTCTACCATCTATTTTAACATCAGCAAAGCCCCCCATAAAATCACCGGCTTCATCAAACTGACAATCAATGGCAAGCCTAGCAAGTTTGTCGATATAACCCCATTTCCCATCAATCGCAACTGCCGCCATGCCTTCCGAAAAACTACGGGCAGCATCATATTCAAACAGAATGACAATTTCGTTGTATTCGTTAATATAAGCCCATTTTTTACCATTGTAAACCGCTGCAAGACCTTCGTTAAAGGGCAATGCCCGTTGCCAGACAGGTTGAATAACAAACCACCCGTTTGAATCGACAAACCCGAATTTCCCGTTTTCCTCCCGGGGCGTTAAATCGGGCTGCGAGGGCTCGTCAGGATTATTCAGGTCATTGAGAATTCCGGTGAAAGTAACCGGTGGTGGCCCAGACTCTTGCTTTTCGCTGTTCTGAATTTGCGCCTTTTTTATCGCTCTGAAGAAAAAGACAAGAAATACGGTGACTAAAATGAAAATAACAGGAGACATCGGATTTTGATTTATAATTATTGCATTGTCTTACAGATAAAGTCCAATCGGAATAATGTTGACCGATACAAAGCTAATAATTAACTTTCGGAATAAAAACAATTCTGTTTCCATCTTATAAACCGATTTCAGGCTTTGAATTTGTGACGATTTTTTGTACGTTTACTTTTCGAAAAAACGCGTATGACAATAACCATCGAAAATGTATTGTTACTGGGCTCAATTTTGCTGCTTTTCAGTGTAATAGCAGGTAAAACAAGCTACCGTTTCGGTGTTCCGGTTCTGATATTTTTTCTTGGCATTGGCATGCTGGCCGGTAGCGAAGGGGTAGGAGGCATATACTTCAACGATCCTAAAGTAGCCCAGTTTATTGGCATTGTATCGTTAAATTTCATTCTCTTTTCGGGCGGTCTCGATACGAACATAAACGTAGTGAAGCCTGTGCTGCGACAGGGGGTGCTGCTTTCAACACTTGGTGTAA
>JAGOEF010000258.1 GCA_017997855.1 Bacteroidales bacterium | reverse complement strand
TACAAATGCATCAGCGGGACAGAAGAATCTGATGTAAATGTGTTCAAAACCCCGGCAGCCGGAATAACTCAAAATCAGCACTTCCGGTTTATCATTTTCGGCGACAGCCGAACCGATGTGGCTAAATGTACACAGATTGCCTATGCCGCAAAAGCAAAAGCTCAGGAATTATTTGGTTCTGACATTCATAATCAGATAAATCTGGTTGCCCATGTTGGCGATATTGTCAGCAGTGGTGGAACTATTTCGCAATACGAAGATGAATATTTTAAACCCTATGCCTGTCTCAGCAACACCATTCCTTTCATGGTATCGATTGGGAACCATGAGGACGAGTCGACCAATTATTATAAATACATGAAATATGAGGATTTCAGTGATTATACCAGTTTTTTGCTTCAGGAAAAATTCTATTCATTTTACTTAAGTAATATTCAGTTTGTTATGCTGAATAGCAACAGCCTGTTAGCGAACGGAGTACAAACCAGTTGGTTCGAAGATAAACTGAGTGAATCGGAAAACAACCCGGCTGTTGATATGTCGTTTTGCTTTTTGCATCATCCGGGGCACAGTGAATGTTGGCCGGATGGTAACACTGCCTGGGTTCAGGATGATGTAATTCCTACCATGAAACAATTCAGAAAAGTTCAATTATTGGCCTATGGACATTCTCACAATTACGAACGGGGCTGCTTCGAGTCGGAAGCTGCAGCCGCCATTGGCGATTTCTATATTATGCTTTCGGGCGGAGCCGGTTCTGCTTTGGACAGGTGGGGAATGTACCCAAACCAAACCGACTATTCAGAAATACAGATGACACTCGACCACTACTGCTTCAATATAGTTGATATTGATCTTGTAAATAAAACCTGGGATTTATACTCCTATAGTCTGGGCAACCTCGACAACCCACTCGACGTGGTTCTCATTGATGAATATCACCGCTACCTGAACCAGCCGGCACCGGAGACTCCGGTTTGTCTGGCTCCTCAGGCACAAAGCATAGCAACCCCACAGCTCATTGCATCAGAAATAGTGAGTGCCGATGCGCTGATGACATCGCATTTCCAAATCACCTCTTCACCGGGAAATTACAGCAGCCCGGTTGTTGATTCAAAGCGTGACTGGGTCAACATATATGGCGATAGTGGAGCACCCGACTACACTCCCACCGACCTGAACGAAGGCATTGACCTGAGGCGGCTTCAGGTGTCATCTGCGTTAAACCCCGGCACCTATGGCTGGCGTGTTCGTTACCGTGACCATAATCTGAGGTGGAGCCCATGGTCAACCGAAAGTACATTTACAGTACAAAGTGGCATGCAGAACTATACAGATTTTGTTGCTGATGTTACACAGGGAATCAGTCCGCTCACGGTACATTTTACCGATTTATCGCAACCTGCAGTAAACGCGTGGGCATGGGATTTCGACAACAATGGCAGCACCGACAGTAACCTGCAGGATCCGGCTTATACATTTAACTCGGAAGGTATCTACACTGTTAGTCTGACCACAGCCAATGGAACCGAAACCAAGGATTTCTACATTAATGCCCAGACCAATTCACTGGAAGAAATTGTCAATCACGGCAATGATATTTTACAAATCAGGCCCAATCCGTTTATCGGAAATACGAACATCGACTTCTCATTAACCGAAAAATGTCTGGTAAAAATAACAGTGTACGATAATCGTGGAGTAGAATTAAATATTTTAAAAAACACACAGCTTCCGTCAGGAAAACATACTTTTGGATGGAATGGTTGCGATGCATCAGGGAAGGCTCTGCCCGGCGGCAAGTACTTTGTCAAAATAGAAGCAGGTAAATTTATTGATGTGAAAAGCATCGTAATACTCGATAAATGATGATTAGAAGACTTTTTTCGACATTGCTTGCCGTTTGCTTTATTATTGTTGCTCAGGCACAGAAAACCGGTGAGATTAAAAATGGTGTAATTGCAACCCGATACGAAAACGGGCAGGTAAAAACCTTGACTTCCTACAAGAACAACATGCTACACGGAAAATTTGTGGCATATTATGAAAACGGAAACTTAAAAGAACGGGGAAAATACCGTAACAACATCCAGGAAGGAAAATGGCAAAAATGGTATGAAAACAAGCAGTTGCGATGCGAAAACATTTACAATAAAGGCATGTTAAACGGTGATTTTAATTACTATTATGAGGATGGCACCCTGCAATACCACGAGGTATATGAAATGAACCGTCGGCAGGGGGAATGGTCATATTACTATCCAAACGGAGTTTTGCGAGAAACACAGCATTACAAAGACCACAAAAAAGTGGGAACATGGTATTATTACTTTGCCGATGGTAAAATTCAGGGTGAAATACATTATAACCTCAGTAAAAAAACCGGGGTATGGAAAGAATGGGATGAAAATGGGGTTTTGCGCGAAGAAACTCCTTACGAAAATAATCTGGTAAATGGGGTTAAGAAGTCATATAATCAGGCAGGCGTTTTAATCGAGGAAACTTCTTATCAAAACCATTTAAAAAACGGGGCATGGATTAAATATTACGATAACGGGAAAATTGCCACACGTGGCTTTTACAAAGAAGGCAGGCACAAAGACGGGGAATGGCTATACTACAATGAACTGGGTGAATTGATAAAAACCGAAGCTTATCAGGCGCCTTCGGCTATGAAATAAACCAGCTTAGTGTGAATGTTTCAAATCATCAATAAATTGTTGCGCATATTCCTGCAAGCATACTTTCCAGTCGCGCATGTAATTAATGCCACGTCGATTTAATTTCAAGTTAATTAGTTTTTCGGAATATGGTCGTGGTGCAAAATATTCATTCTCGAAATAATTTGATTCGACCTTAATTATTTTAATTTTATCGGTAAGCCCCAATATGTTAACCAGCTCAACAGCAACATCATATCGGCTACAAGAGCCATCGCACACCTGATTATACAAACCGTAGTAACCTGTTTCCATCACTTTCGATATTGCATTTGCAAAGTCGAGGGTGTAGGTTGGTGTCCCTAATTTATCGTCAACTACATGCAATTCGGTTTTACCATTAATAATTTGTTTATAGATTTTATTAATGAATTTTTTATCCTTACGTGGGCCACCACCCATCATCCACCCGGGGCGAAAGACAAAACATCTCGAAACCCGTTCAAGCACAAAGCGTTCACCATAAAATTTCCCTTTTGCATAATGACTTAGTGGATTTGGTGTGTCGAAATCAGTAAAATATTCCTGCTCTCCACCAAAAATACCTGCAGTGGAAATATATACCATTGTGCAGCCGTATTTTTCAGCTAGAAAAGCTACATTTTCTGTTCCAAGCGCATTTGTGCACCAAGAGTTTTCATGATTTGTCTCACAATATTCCAAATCGGTAAGCGCAGCAAGGTGTAAAACAATTTCTGGGTTGAATTCTTCAAAAACACGAATACATTGGCTAAATTCTCTAACATCCAAATACTCAAGCCATGGCTCATTCAAATCGATATCAGTGGCTTTAACTTCTTGATATTTTTCGGAGAAAACCTTGTACATTGACTGGCCAAGCATCCCTCCGCAACCAGTAATTAAC
>JAGOEF010000257.1 GCA_017997855.1 Bacteroidales bacterium | reverse complement strand
TTTACTAAATACCGAGGTTACTTTTATCCCAGATATTATCAGTGAATATTATCCCAGCCCGATGCCCAATCTTTATAAAGGCATGCAGCTGATAATTACGGGTAGGTACGACTTGCCGCAGGATGTAAGAATGGTATTGTCGGGAAAGGCCTTTAACCTTGATGTTGAATACGTTTACGATATCAGTCTGGCCGATACAGTGAACCCAAATTTCATGTTTTTGCCCAAGCTTTGGGCCAAGCAAAAAATTGAGTATCTGACCTATTTGTATTATTCGTTGGGTCAGAACTCAACGCAGGCTCAGGCTGTTGAAGAAACCATTGAGCAAATTAGTATATGCTATCAGGTATTGAGCGAATTCACCAGTTTTGTCGACAATGGAACTACCTATTACGAAGAAATATTAGCAGATAAACCTGAATTTTCCTATTCATTCAGTCCCAACCCGTTCGATACACAAACCTCTTTGGTCATCAACTTGAAGATGCCGGCCCTCATATCAGTTTCCATCTACGATAGTAAGGGGATAATGATTTATTCCATATTGGAAAATGGTATTGCTGGTGAGAATATTCTCACCTGGAATGGTGACGACAGTCGTGGAAAACAGGTAGATTCAGGTATTTACTTCTATACTGTACGCATCGGTAATGAATCGTATTTTGGGAAAATTGTGAAGTTGTAGTTTCAGTGTTCAAATGTATATCTCAGAGCGGCCGAAATGAATCAGCCGCTCTTTGTGTTTATGGGCAGACAATATGATGAAAACAATGTCGTTTAACTTTTGATTGTTATTTTTGTACCGGAAAAGAATGAGAAGTTTGTGACAATAGATGAATCTTCATATAACGAGCTAATTGAGAAACTCAGGAACCCTGAAAGCCGCGATGAGGCTTTTTCTCAGGTAGTTGCAACATACGGACAAGGCCTGTATCGCCATATCAGGCGCTTGCTGCTGGTGCATTCCGATGCCGACGATGTGCTGCAGGATACATTTCTGAAAGCGTATCTTTCACTCGATAATTTCCGGAACGAATCGAAACTTTTTACATGGTTGTTTAGAATTGCGACGAATGAAGCCCTGAACTTCCTGAAAAAGAAAAAGCGCAACTACGTTTTATCGGCACTTTCATACGAAGATGTGTTGTTGGAATCGCTGCACAGCGACCCATACTTCGATGGAGCCGAAATCGAAATAGCAGTTCAAAAAGCCATCCTGAGTTTGCCTGAAAAGCAACGCATCGTGTTTAACCTGCGCTATTACGACGAAATGCAGTATAACGAAATGTCCGAAATTTTGGGCACATCCGAAGGAGCGCTCAAAGCATCCTATCATCATGCCGTAAAAAAAATAGAAAAGTTTTTAAACCAATTGTAATTAATTTTGTCAGAACACAATAAGTGAGATAATGTTGGAAAATAATAACAGTAAGAAGAAGGATGTTTTCAAAGTACCCGAAGGCTATTTTGATAGTTTGCCCGGACGTGTCTCCGAAAATATTACAGCGAAGGCTAAAACTGGCAGCCCCCGTTGGATAGATGTTGTGAAGCCCTATCTCTACTTTGCAGCCGCTTTTTTTATGCTCGGTATTTTTATAAAAATTGGTCTTACCCTGATGGTTGACAAAGATAAACTTCATCAGTCGCCGCCTGTAGTAACCACCCCTGTAACAAATACCATTGAGGTTGATGAATTAATTGCTGACGATGTTGTATTTTACGAAACTATCGAGTTGCTGCAGGATGGCGATGCCATAGAAGCTGCAAAAATCGAAAATCAGGCCATCGAAGATTATTTGTTGGATTACGATATGATCGCTGAACTTACTGAATAAATTTAATAAATTCAAAATATGAAAACCTTACCGATTTTTCTGTTTGCAATCATAATGTCAATCCCTGCCCTTTTAAATGCGCAGGAGAAATGCCGAAAAGCGGACATTGAAAAAATTCGCGCCGAAAAAGTATCGTTTATTACGACTCAACTCGATTTAAGCGTTGAAGAAGCTCAGAAATTCTGGCCTGTTTATAATGAATTCGAGAAAAAAAATGATGAATTTATCGAAGCCGAAAGAGCTATCCACAAAGATTTAAAAAGCCGTGGTGAACAGATGTCAGATTCTGAACTTGAAAAGAACCTCGACAAAATCAACGATATTCAGATTAAAAAAACTGAATTGCAAGCCGAATATTACTTGAAGTATAAAAAGGTACTCCCCATCAAAAAAGTGGCTAAACTTTATGCTGCCGAAAAGGAATTCCGGAAGCAACTGCTTCATGAATACGGCAAATGTTATGGGAAAGAGGGCAAACCTGAGTAATTCGTTTTTTAAAAATACTTTGAATATCCTTAGAATTCAATAGTTGGTTTTTCGTAATAATCAGTTAAAACACCATCGGTGCAAAACGAAATGCCCTGCCGTTCTTCGGTGCCAATCATCACGGTTTGAATTAATGGATTATGAACCTGTCTTGCAGCAGTCCACTCAACAATGAAGTTAGCCCCTGCACCTCCTTTGTTCTCTTTGCCTTCAACGACAAATTCAAGCGATTCTAGAGGAAGCAACATCAAGGTTTTTTCGGCATATTTTCTTAAAAGTTTTCCATGCGAATCATAATAATCAATTGAATATATATACACGGTATCCGTAAACCCCACATTGCGAATGCTCAGTGTTGCTGTGAGCGAAAACCTACGGGTTCCATCGGTTTGATAGATGTCGGAATAAGCCGGAACATAAACTCTTCCAAACACCATCATATTCGATGTGTCGATGTCAGTGTAATGATAGTTTGCACTCGGAAAGTGTTTTTCGCTGTTCTCTGTTGGGCCGCATGCAACAAGTATCTCACAAAGCGCCAAGGCTGAAAATAAGTATTTGTATTGGAATCGCATATTGTTTGTTTTATAGTTGAATTGTAAAAATCTGTTTTGTTGTCTTTTTAACTTTATATCTTTCGTCGATCCGATAGCCGATAACCCAAACAATATCTTCTCCCGAACAAATCAGATATTGATTTTCCTTATCGAAACGTGACAGTTTGTTATCGGTGAAAAAATCGCTGAGCTTTTTAAACCCATTCATTCCCAGTGGCATAAACCGGTCACCTTTTCGCCACCGACGAATAACAAGCGGGAATTGCAGGCAGTCGTAGTCAAGATAAGCAATCGATGGGTCTCTGCTAAATTCCGGGTTCCGGTTTCTGCTGATTTCGAAATGCAGTACCAATGGTTCGGTAAGTAATCTTGTATCGTTGCTGACGAAATATTCACTTGCGACTTCACTCTTTTTGGCTTTAATGATGAGGCTGTCCCGGTCGCGAAGCACCTGTATTTTTCCGCAATTTACATATTTACCGGGTTGACTCTGGGTTAATTTTAGTACTTCTTCGGCATAGCTTGCCTGAACATCAAAGTTTCGCAACAGCGAAAACAGGCTACCGTTTTCAATAGCCCCTTCCGGTAATTTGTCAAGCCTGATTAGTACCTGATTCGAATCTTTTTCAACACAGTCCAGAAGCATTTTCTCGGTGGAGGTTTTCATTAATCGCTCGGCTTGTGCAAAACGTTGCATATTTTCGAGCATACAATC
>JAGOEF010000256.1 GCA_017997855.1 Bacteroidales bacterium | reverse complement strand
TATTATATGGTGAAGGTATCGCTGGCCATTGTGTTCACTTATTTCAATAAACAAATTAAAACCGATTACCATGGATAGTTTTTCGATGAGGATACAAATCATCAGCATTGTAATCAGCCTGATTTTGCTGATTTATAGTGCCCGACTGATAATCAGGGGTAAATTGCGTGCCGAATATGCCATTTTCTGGGTTGCACTTACCCTGTTGCTGGTGCTGTTTTCGTTCTGGCGCGACGGACTGCAGTTTTTCTCCGATCTGCTTGGGGTGTACGAGGCACCAAACCTGGTATTTATGGTAGCCATCGGGGGAGTATTCTTGTATCTGCTGCATTTCTCGATTGTGATTTCGAAACTGAAAGACGACAACCGAAAGCTCTCACGCGATCTCGCCTTACTTCGCGAGCGCCTCGAAAAACTGGAAAAGGGGAATGACGAAAAGTCTCCGGGTTCTGCCGCGCCGAGCCGGTCACCGGAAGGAGTCGGGCTGCCCGGCTAGATGGAGCCCCCTCCGCTTCAATCTATTTCGAAGCTTCTTTATTCTTACGGGCCAGCGCCAGATTGTTGGCAGCCAGGGTGTAATTCGGGTCAATGGCAAGTGCTTTTTCGCCGGCCTCAATGGCTTTGTCCCATTCCCCCAGGGCATTCCACGAACTGCAAATATTGTTGTAGGCAAATGCATATTGCGGATTTAGTTTCAGGGCTTTTTCGCAGGCATCGATGCACTCGTGGTACATCCCGTTGTTGTAGTATTCTAGGCTGAGATTCAGGTAGTTGTCGGCACTGGGCTGTTGCAATACCTTTTGCTCGGCCAGTTGAATGTTTACCGGTTTACCTCCGAAATCAAGTTTCTTCATATTCAGACTTTCGGTATCTCCGGGATACATCATAAGGGTTTCGTCGATGAGTAGCTTAAGCTTTTCAATTTCATTTAAATTCAGATAAATATTGGCCAGCAGGTGCCTGTTTTGCAAATAATTGGGACTCAGTTGCAAGGCCTTCTCGGCATAGCTTACCGCTTCGGTATTTCTGTTTTGCTCCCAAAGGAATGAGGCGTAGTAAAAATGGGATAGATACAAATTAGCGCCATATTGTACAGCTTTTTTGTAATAGTTTTCGGCTTCGCCGGTGTTTCCCATCTTAGCTAGCAAAACGCCCATATTGATGTGCAGGTAGGGGTAATAGGGTTTTAAAAACATTGCACGGGTGAAATATTCATTGGCGAGATTATAATCGCCTTTCCACATTTGTGTGAGACCGTAATTCATCAGGCCGCGGGCATTGTTCGGGCTTTTTATGGTAACATCATACCACAGACTTTCTTCACTTTTCCAGACTTTGTTCCGCTGGTAAACACCCAGTGCATTCCCCGAGATGATACCAGCAACAAGTAGCAAAAACACAATTTTTATGAGTACGGGTTTGTTGAATTTTTTTACGAGATATTCAAACAAGGAAAACAGAGTCCACGACACTGCAACCACCAATCCGACAAAAGCGAAGAACATGCGGTGGTCGTTGGTTACTTCGGCCAGCGGAACCACCGAAGTCGGAACCAATGCCAGCATGAACCACATGATTCCGAAACTCACAGGGCGCCAATGTTTATGCTTCGAAGTGAGAAAAACCAGATAACCGAGTGCGCAAATAAATGCAAAACCCACCAGTGCCCTCTCGTCAAAAATACTGTTGAATGCGGTCCAGTCGGTATCAGCCGACAAATTTACCGGTATGAAAAATGCGATGAAATACCTAAGGTAAACCCATGGCTGGGTAATCAGATAATTATATAAAGGAGTGTCGCCCGGGTCAACGGTGGAAGATTGCATACGCAATATCAGTAAACTCATTAATCCGCAAACAAGCAGTGCGGGCAAAGCCCTGAGGAATGCACTCCAGGCTTTTCTAAAACCGGATTTTCCGAAAACCGATCCGAAATCAGTGTTTTCCTCAAACAAAAGAATGTAAACAAATAACATGGGTGCAAACATTGCCGTCTGTTCCTTGGTTAGCATACCAATGACTACCGGCACTAAATATAACTGCCATTTGCGAAGTCGTGGAAAATATAAATACATGGCAAAAGCTGCGGTTACAAAAAATGTCGAGTATATATCAGATCGGGCACTGATGTAATTCATTGTCTCTGCATTGGCTGTGTGAAACCCGAACCAGGCAACTGCTAAAATTGAGATGAGTCCTGTGAAATTTGATTCTGGCGAAACCTGCGTAAGTATTTTCTTGAATACCAGTACCATGAGAATGAGCAGCAAGATGAAAAACAAAAACATATTTACATGGAAATATACTGGGTTCAATCCGCCGGCCAGATGATAATCGATGGCAAACGAGAGACTAACCAATGGCCGGTAGGTTTGATTCGAAGGATTTGAACTGAAACTAGAAGCATCGGTAAAAAACAGTCCGGCATTTTCAAGGTTTCTGATGTGCATATTCGATTCGATGGTGTGCGAGTCGTCGAAATGAAAAGTATTACCAAAATGATTCTGATAAGTTGCATACAGTAATGCCATCAGTAAGACTGCTAAAATCAGCTGCTTTTTCATAATCCTGCAATTATTCGGAACAAAGTTTCAAAAATCGGTTAAATATATTCTTTTATTTTAAATTTATCCGATACAGCTTTTCAATATGGTTTCTATCACAACGGATTGCTATATCAAGTTTTTTAAAAATAATACAAAAAAGCGAAATTAATTTTAAGCCTGTTGTTTTATTGATTATTTTTGCAGTGTTATATTCTATTATTGAGGAAGTTGTGTTATCAGGTAATAGATGCGATGTTATAGGTGTTTGGTTTTCTGCTTGCATCAACCGTTTGGTGATGTGCAAGTAGAATTTTTGATGTAAATATTTGGCTATTGAAGAAATTTTATAAAAGTAAGTATATGACCTTTACAAGAAAACTGATTCCGGTGTTGTTTGCATTATTAACTTCATCGGTTTTGTATTCTCAGCAAAATGTAGGCATTTCGAATGTGCCCCATACCCCCCATGGATCAAGTGTGCTTGACGTGTATTCAACCGATAAGGGTATGTTGATTCCGCGCATGACTTCTCTACAGCGTATGGCAATTGTCAATCCCGCCGATGGTTTGATGGTTTACGACACCGATTCCGCATGTATTGTCTTTTTCAGACTCGCAACCACTACCTGGTATTCGGCATGTAATATTATGAATGGCCCGATTGGGCCAACAGGTCCGCAGGGTCCGATAGGTCCTGCAGGCGCCACAGGTGCAACCGGTGCACAGGGCCCGACAGGCGCTACAGGCGCTACCGGCGCACAAGGTCCCATAGGTCCGACCGGAGCCACAGGAGCTACCGGCCCTCAAGGTTTACAGGGTGACCCCGGCCCGACAGGCGCTACAGGCGCTACCGGAGCACAAGGTCCCATAGGTCCGACCGGAGCCACGGGAGCCACCGGCCCTCAAGGTTTACAGGGTGACCCCGGCCCGACAGGCGCTACAGGGGCAACCGGCGCACAAGGTCAGAAAGGTCACCCCGGACCAACGGGAGCCACAGGACCCCCAGGTCCACAAAGTGACCCCGGCCCGCCCGGCCCCACACGCGCCACCGG
>JAGOEF010000254.1 GCA_017997855.1 Bacteroidales bacterium | reverse complement strand
GGTTGCAGGTTTGACAGGCTTCCGGGATTACTCGCTGCGCTCGTGATCCCGGAAGGGGGATAAACAACCCCTCTGAAAACGACCTGCTGCGCAGGTCTGTTTTTTTTATTCTGCGCCTTATGCAAACTTTCAATTTGCAACGGCTACGAATAAAAAAAATGACCCTAAACGGGTCATTTTCAGAGGGGTTGCGGAGGAAGAGGGATTCGAACCCCCGGTCCGGTCGCCCGGACAACGGTTTTCAAGACCGCCGCATTCGACCGCTCTGCCATTCCTCCGCTGCAAAAGTAGATTATTTTTTAAAATCTCAAAACATCTCTTTCCAATTCACCGAAATTTCTTTATTAGCATTTTGTACCCATTCTGCCACAAGAGATTCTCGATTTTACCCCCAAAACAGGCTACTTTATTAACAAATACCCATAAATATTAACAAACCATGCATTTTTCTTGCTGAAAATTTGCTTGATATCAGTGATAGCATATATTTGCACAAGAAAAACATTTTTTTATTTATTAACCTAAAAAAAATAATTATGAACAAAGCAGAATTAATTGATGCCATTGCAAAAAACGCCGGCCTGACAAAAGCTGACTCGAAAAAAGCTTTAGATGCTTTCCTCAATGTAACCGCTGACACACTGAAAAAAGGTGGCCGCGTAGCATTGGTTGGTTTTGGTACTTTTGGTGTTGCTCAGAGAGCTGCACGCAAAGGTCGTAACCCCCAGAACCCCACTAAAGTTATTAACATCCCCGCTAAAAAGGTTGTTAAATTCTCGGCTGGTAGCGAACTGAAAAGCACCGTGAAATAAGTTGAGCATCAATTTATTAGCAAATGGGAGTGCAGTAATGTACTCCCATTTTCTTTGTTAATTTCAATAAGTCTGATAACTTGAATGAGTTAATTGAATATCTCAGGCAGTTTGTTACCACACAGCGTTTCGAACTGTTGAACAGCCGTCTGGAACGCCGAACCCGCTATTGTACGGTCTTGCTCGAAGATATTTTTCAGCCCCAAAATGCGAGCGCAGTACTCCGAACCTGCGATTGCTTCGGTATACAGGATGTTCATATTATCGAAAACAAAAATGCCTATCGTATTAACCGCGATGTGGTGTTAGGTTCAGCTCAGTGGTTGCAATTGTACCGTTACAACAAGCAGAAAACCAATAACACACCGGCCGCATTACAGGAGCTAAGAAGCCGCGGTTACCGTATTGTGGCTACCCTGCCCCGCGAAGAAGGTGTCTCTGTTCACAATTTCGATATGAACAAAGGCCCTTTTGTGTTGTGTTTTGGCTCTGAACGGCCCGGTTTATCAAAAGGACTGCTCAGCTCTGCCGACGAATATTTATACATCCCCATGGTAGGATTTACCGAAAGCCTCAATATTTCGGTGGCAGTGGCTATATGCCTTCAGAATTTGCAATGGAAACTGCAAAATAGCCAGCTCGACTGGCATCTCACCAAAAGTGAAAAGGAGATTATTTTACTCGATTGGATGAAGAAAAGCATCAAGTCGAGTGATCTGATTATCAACGAATATTACAAAAGAAATCCGGGCATTAACGGGTAATAACAAGCTTTTGAACCGACGAAAAAGTGTCAGTTAATACTTCAACAAAGTAAATACCTCCGTTTTTGATGTTGCTGATATCGATGCAGGCTGGTACACCGGATACTTCTTCCAAAATCAGTGTATTACCCCGCGTATCAGTGATTCTGATGCCGGCTTTTCCGATATTCACAAATTCTTGGCTTTCGATGATGAGCTTTTCTGAAGCGGGATTCGGGTACAGTCGGAATGTACCGCATTTGTTTTCGTCGATTGCCGAATTATTCATCACGGTATTATACATCAACTGAGCCTGTTGTGCGGCAATATCGAGCCCGTATTTGCTTTCGGATACCATGCAGGCAAAGACGATTCTAACCGAATCGTTTGGATTAAGCGACACCGGTCCTGCCGATAGGGTCATCACAACGTCGCTTCCATTTTCGCCGGTAATGGCTTCGTCACGGCTGTTGGTAAGCATGTGAAATTTTTCACTGTCGTTGAACCCGTTGGTGAGGTCAACCAAGCCATCGCCACCGGCAACCTGCTCAAGTGCATAGTGGTTTTCGCCATGTGCCGACAACAGCTTGAAAGCTGCGTATAAATTCTGATTGCCCGTGTGCAGGGTATATATGTAATGATTGGCTGCATCGTAGCGTGCTTCGTTGTGACTGCTTTGCACCAGGTCGAAATCGGCAAATAAACCTGCATACAGGTTACTGATGGCTGTCGCCGAAGTGTTTTTTAAATCGTAACTGATAATGAAATAATTCCTGTTAGGGTCGTTGTCCCAGGCATAAACCTGCTGGGTGATTTCGATTCCCGATGCAAACATATCATGGCTGTCGTTCATTTTCGAGGCGATGTGCATGGTGCCAAATTGAGGCGGGTTTATATAAGCGGGGTATTGCAGCGTTTCGAAATCGGTTTCCTGACGAACTGAACAATATACTTTTTCGGCACTGGTGCCGGCAATTAATCCGCAATCGTAAAACAAATCATCGAAACCGGGGTAGTTCATTCCTATACCTTTTTTTCCGTTTAAATCTTCGTAACCGTAACGGCCATTGCCGGTAATTGAAATGCTTATGTTATTGGCATCCAAATCTTTGTAGCCTGGTTTTACATAAATTTCGAGATATTGAGTCGCCTCATAGTCAGTAGAACTATAAGTGAGTGTAAGAATCACTAGTGAATTATAGGGTGTGTTTTCGTCGATAGTAAAGGAAATACAATTATCGGCACCAAGTGTATATACTTCGCCCGAACTCATCGTTCCCAGCATAATCTCAGTGGTGTTCAGTTCAATATATTCGTTGTTGCAACTGATGTTCACTAAAGTAGCGGGAGAATCAGTCAGATAATTGATAATTTTGCCTTTTACCAGTACCAGATTACTGTTCTGATAATTGTTTTCCCTGTCGTCTTCAACCACCATATCTTCGAATACCAGGGCAGGCGACACCGGGTTACTCAGGGCTTTCAGCATATTTACCCTGCCCGAGCCCATCAGCCCGGCGTAGGGTGCGTTGTATGCGATGGTGTCAATGTTGTCAGTCGTTGTTTTCAGGCGTTCTGCTATCTGAAGTGCGTTGAGTTCGGGGTAGTACGACCATACAAGCGCTGCGACTCCTGCCACAACGGGAGCAGCAAACGAAGTTCCTCCGTATGCCACCATATATCCATCATTATCGGTCGAACGGAGCCCGGCGCCCGGTGCGGCTATATCCACCTGATAACCATAAGAACTGCCTGCTGTAGTGCCTGTATTATCGGGTGTCCATTTTTCGTCGAGCGAAGTGGTAGCCGAAACCGAAAGTACCCTGTCGAACGAAGCCGGGTAAAAGCTTACGAGGGTATTGCTGTTACCGCAGGCAGCAACTACCAGTGCGTTTTTGTTTATCACAGCATAATCAATCACATCCTGTCCGAAAGGGTTCCACCGGTCGCTGCCCCATGAGCAATTGATAATGTTGCACCCGTGATCGGCTGCATATACAATGCCTTCGTATGCCATAGTCAGCATGCCATTGCTGTCAGAAATTT
>JAGOEF010000255.1 GCA_017997855.1 Bacteroidales bacterium | reverse complement strand
GTTATAGCAAAAGCAGCATTGCTGGTTGCAGTGTTCGTTCACCTCAATCGATATGTAGGGCAGCGTATAACTCATTCTTGCCAAATGTAGCGAAATGATAATAATACTTGTATCATAAAAACAAATATTATTTCTATTTTTGAAGTAAATCTCAAAACAATGAAAACACAGCTTCCTTTAATTCAACATGCCGACCTCAAAGACAAAGTCGTGCTCGTTCGCGTTGATCATAACGTAGTAAAAAAGGGTGAAATTCATGACCCATACCGCATCGATGCCACATTTGGAACCCTGTTTCACATCCTTGCCAAAGGGGGAAAAATAATTCTCATGACTCATGTGGGTCGTCCCAAAGATAAGAAAACGGGTAACATCGTACTCAGCGATGATTCTTCGGTGCAGGCCATTGTTGAATATCTGCAAAACAAACTTCACGTAAAAATCAAGGTTCCCGAATTTTACGCCCACAACGGAAACGGATATCTAGGCATCGAAACCAGTGTGAACCACCTGATACGTGAACTGCGCAACCGCGAAATCGATATGGTGTATCTGCCCAACACCCGCTGGTTTGTGGGAGAGGAAGCCAAAGATGATGCGGCAGAGCGTTTGGCAAATCAACTTGCCGGGTTGGCCGACATTTACGTGAATGATGCTTTTGGGTCGTGGCAGGCCCATGCCTCTACGGTACGCATCAGCCATTATCTGCCATCGTATGCCGGCTTTCTGTTGCAAAAGGAAATTGAAAATCTCGACCGTATTTACGAAGCCCGCAAACCCATGGTATCGGTGGTGGCCGGTAGTAAATTCGACACCAAAATCGACTCGCTGTATGCGCTTCTCGATAAGTCGGACTATCTGGTGCTGGGCGGTGTAATCTATAATGCATACCTCGCGGCCAAATACGGCTTCAGGATAAAGGGTCTGGATGAGGACGACGTGAAACTGGCTGCAATGTTTGTTGATAAGGCAAAGCAATATGGCGACAAGTTGGTTGAACTGCCCTATATTGTTGAGTCCGACAGTATTGAAGGCAAGTTTGACGGGCAGTATCGCATTCATGACATCCGCACGCTTAAGGCCGGAACTGAGCTTAACTGGGTGCTTGATGTGGCGGCTGAGTCGTTCCATGATGCGCATGTTAAGGATGTGTTCCTCAAGGCGCAAACCATATTTGTTAATGCGGTGATGGGTTATACACCCTATTTTAACGATGGTACGATTGCGCTCGACAGCCTTATCGACACCAACCTCGAAGCCGTGAAGCTCTATGGCGGCGGCGATACCATGCAGGAGCTCAAACGCCTGTTGCCCGGCCTGTATATTATGGCCCTCGACAGCCCGAAATATTACATCTTCACGGGTGGTGGCGCGGTGCTCAAAGCCATCGAAAATGGTACCTACCTCGGACTGGAACCTGTAAAAGCCCTTATTGATTGCAAGCTGGTGTAGGCGGGCGAAAAGGTTTAGCTTTGGTTTGTAAGTATTTCCGTTGTTGGAAACTTTGGAAAAGCGAAATTCCATTCAATTAAAAATCAAACTTCCCATGTTGAAATCTTCAAATCCCAATCGACTTTTTTATTATTTTAGCTGAAAATCTGAACCGTGAAAAACCGCCTTAGCATATTCTTCATTTTCATCTGTATTTCCTTGTCCTCATTCGCCCAGCCCTATGGCAACGAATGGATTAACTATAACCAGAAATACTTCAGGATAATGGTGCATGCCGATGGCATCTACCGTGTTTCTTACAACCAGCTCCTCACTGCCGGTGTCCCCGCCGACCAGATTGATCCCCGAAATATTCAACTGTTTTATCAGGGCGAAGAGCAATACATTTACATAAAGGGAGAGGGTAGCTCGGGCATTTTTGACCCTGACAGCTATATTGAGTTCTATGCCCGGCGTAACCGTGCCGGCATCGATTCGCTCGTGTATCTGACGCCTTCCGAAATGGTAAACCCTGATCATAGCTTATTCACCGACACTTCGGCCTACTTCCTCACCTGGAACACATCAACCACGAACCGCAGGCTGCAGCTCGAAACCGATGTCAACTTTGCCGCTTATACTGCCAATCAACCCGCTTACATCTGGCGTACCGTGCGCATCAACTATACCACTACCTACGTAAAAGGTTCTACCCGCTGCATCTATGGTGATGGCGAAGGCTGGTTCGACAGCGAAATATTCAGAAATCACCATCCCGATGGTGATCTTGTGGTTGATAAAACCATTCCCACTCCACAGGTCCATTATGGTGGTCCACCGACCACACTGCAGACTGCTGTGGTTGGATATGCCGCCAGCAAGCCCGACAACTATTATCCCCATCACCTGAAGGTATCGGTATCGGGAAATGTCATTATAGAAAAGCTTTTCACCGGTTACGAGCATGCCCTGGGCAATGCCACACTCAATACTTCTTCGCTGGGCACACAACTTGTGTTGCGCTACACTGCCAATGACGAAACTGTTCCCGATGTACCCGACCAAATGGTGGTATCCTTCGTATCGCTGCGCTATCCTCACACCTTAAACCTCGAAAACACCGGCTATTTCGAGTTCGAAGTGCCCGTTGGAAGTGGGGCTAAACAACTTGTGTCGCTTTCCGGGTTATCCACATCCGACAACAATAACGTTGTTTTCTATGACCTCAGCAACCACCGGCGCATCACCGTGCAATACCAGTCGGCTGCGTGGAAACTACTGTTGCCAGAGACCGGTGAGACCCGTCGCTGTGTTATCGCATCATCCGAATCCATTCTTCAGGTGGATGCCATCCGCAGGGTTTCGTCCACCGACCGATTTACCGATTACCAGGCTGCTTATCCGGCTGCCGAATTTCTTATGGTAGCCCATGAGAGTGTGTGGACTTCGGCACAGCAATATGCAACCTATCGTTCAGCACAGGGTAATTCGGTTGCTCTGGCCGATATCAGTCAACTGTACGATCAGTTTGCCTTTGGTGTACAGAAACATCCTCTGTCGGTTACCAATTTTTGCAACTACATGGTACCAGAAGGTTCGCCCCATCAGGCTTTTCTGTTTTTGTTCGGCAAATCGGTCAATTCGGCCGATATGCGCAACTCGGCAACCAATTATGCCAAATGTATGGTTCCATCGTTTGGATATCCGGCTTCCGATAACCTGTTTACCACCCCTGCCGGTGGTACTGCTTTTGCGCCCCGTCTTGCCACCGGGCGTATCTGTGTGAACAACAATGCCGAGGGTCAGCTCTATTTGGCCAAAGTAATTGAGCACGAAAGCAATTTGCCGGCTGAATGGATGAAAAACGTGCTTCACTTTGGTGGAGGGGCTACAACCTCGGAGCAAAGTAGTTTTGCCAATTACCTTGCATCATACGAAAATATTATCGAAGATACCCTATTCGGGGCTTATGTAAGTACATTCCTAAAAAACAGCTCAACCCCGGTGCAAATCACCCTGAGCGATTCTGTTGCCGGACTCATTAACCACGGAGTCAGCCTGATGACCTTTTTTGGACACGCTTCAGCAGGTGGCTTCGACCAAAGCATCGACAACCCTGAAAACTACACGAATCAGGGGAGATACCCCTTCGTGCTGGCTAACTCATGTT
>JAGOEF010000253.1 GCA_017997855.1 Bacteroidales bacterium | reverse complement strand
AAAAAAGAAAGCAGTGAGCAATAACATTACAAAAATAGCAATCAGTCCACCGTAATAAAACACAACCAACAGAATGGCAGCGAGAATAAACGACACAAAAGCCGTAATAAACCATCCTCCTATTACCGAAAGCACACCCGTGATGCGATACACAGCGCTCTCACGACCCCATGCCTTATCGGCAAACGAAGTTGCCATGGCTACCATAAACGAAACATAGGTGGTAGAAAGAGGCAATTTGAGAGAAGTTCCCAATGCAATAAGAATACTGGCCACAACCAGACTAACCGATGCACGCAGCAAATCGAAAGCAGGCCTTTCGGCAGTGTCAGCGGGGCTATACACTTTGGGTTCAAACTGGCGGGCCATCCTTCGCTTCAAAGGTTCCGGAAGGATTGAATTCATGGTGTGCGACGTGTTTACGGCAAACCGAACCAACTGTTTTGCCAACATGCTGGTGCCGAACCTTTCCTGTCCCTCGCTTTGCCGGCTCAGGTCGATGGATGTTTTAATCACGGTGCGTGCTTTCTTCGAAAACCACAACGACAAAACCATAATAACACCTGCAATAACCAACAGGTAAACATCAGCTTTGACTGGCCCTGACAAAGCTTCCATAGTAAATGAATTGATATCGGCAGCGCCCGACGACATAAAAATATTGTACGAAGCCAGACCCGCCATAGGCACACCGATAAAATTCACCAGATCGTTTCCTGCAAATGCCATCGCCAGCGACATGGTTCCTAACAAAACCACTATCTTCAGAATGCTGACTTTAAAAAGCAGGTACAATATTTCGAGAAGAACACACGACGACAAAAAACAAATCAGAAGAATTATCGTTGCATGCGCCTCGATGTAACCAATCATTTCTGCCGTCATAAACGATGCACCTTTCATTCCCTTTATCAGCATGAAATAAACAATAACCGTAATGGCAAGACCACCGAAAATGGCTCCAAAATATTTCATGCGCTTTTCGTAATTAAACGAGAACAGCAGGCGGGTAAGCCATTGTATCAGTGTCCCGAAAAAGAATGCAATGATGATGGAAAACAAAATACCCGAAATTATGGCCAGTGCTTTCGAGGTATTAATGTAATGCGTCAGGCTTAATGCACCTTCCTGTGTATTCATCTTAATAAGTGCCATGCAGACTGAACCGCCCAACAGGGCAAACACCAGTGATACAGTGGTTGATGTAGGTAAACCGAGTGTATTATAGGCATCCAGCAAAATAATATTGGTAAGCATTACCGACAAGAAAATAAACATCACTTCGCTGAAATAGAAGTTCTCGGGATTAAAAATACCTTTTCGTGCCACTTCCATCATACCACTCGAAAATACGGCACCAACCAACACCCCCAGACTCACCAGCACAAACAAGATTTTCATATTCGATGCCTTCGACCCAATGGCCGGATTCAGAAAATTCACTGCATCGTTGCTTACCCCAACCGACAAACTTACTATGGCAAGTACAAATAAAACTACCAGTATAATATGTATCGTTAGCATGAGAAAAAAATTTCCCTAAAACTACAGGATTTAACATTCCGGTAACATTAAGTTAATGTTAAGTTTAATTTCATTTAAATCATTCAATTCGTAATTATTTGATTTTTTGATATTTACAATGTCTCGACTTAATATATCTCAGGTAATTTCAAATGATTAAAAAATTCGATACCTTTGAAACAAATTGCATTCGTATGAAAAACCTGATTACAATAATTTCGTTGTTTTTGGTTGCTTTTGTTCAGGCACAACCCTTAAGTCCGCTTACCGTAAATATCAGCATGAGCGACAGTAAAACCCTGGCTGCCGATGTGTATATTCCCCAGCCCGAAATGCCCAGACCCACCATTCTCATACAGACACCCTATAATAAAAACCTGTATCGCTGGAGTCTTCCTTTGGGTATAGGCCTCGACGTAAACAGCTCGCAATATAATATTGTGATTGTCGATTGGCGCGGTTTCTATGGTTCAGCGGCAGCTTTTGTCGCTCAATACGACCGCGGACTCGACGGTTACGACTGCATCGAATGGATTTCGCAGCAAAGCTGGTCAAACGGGAAAGTGGGGACATGGGGTCCTTCGGCTCTGGGTAAAATTCAGTTTCTGACAGCAAAACACCAGCACCCTGCCCATATTTGCATGGTACCCCTCGTGGCTTCGCCCGAATATCTTTACGAAGAATATTACCCCGGCGGGGTATATCGCGAAGAATATGTAGAACAACTCGATGCTTTGGGCTACGGGATGTCGACAACCCTGATGGCACACCCCTATTTCGACTTCACCTGGCAATATGTGCAGAATCAGAACAACTATCCACAACAAATAATCATCCCCTGCCTGATGATCAGTGGCTGGTTCGACCACGATGCCAACCTGAAGACCAACTACCATGCAACATTGCGCAATCAGGCAGCACCTGCCGTTCGCGACGAACAATGGCTGATTATGGGTCCGTGGGTTCATGGTGGACATGGCACATCGCAGGTAGGCAGCGGCCAGCAGGGTGAGTTATTTTTCCCGGAGGCAGCCGGCTATTCCGAAACAGCAGCCTTGCAATTCTTTGCCTATTATCTGCTCGACGCCGACAACAATTGGTTCGACACACCGGTGGTACAATATTTTCAGATGGGCGACAACGAATGGCTCACCACACAGGAATGGCCGCCTGCCGGCGAAACAGAAGCTGTGCAATACTACCTGACAGGCTCAGGAGCCTTGCGCACCAATGTAGTGCAACCCAACAACTCGTTCTCATCGTTTGTTTACGACCCGCGCAACCCATCGCCCACCATTGGCGGGCCCACCCTGCGAAACGATTTGCTTCAGGGACCCTACGACCAGTCGGATCTGGTTGAAAGCCGCGACGATATTGCTATTTTTACCTCATCGGTAATAACAAATCCTGTTGTGGTTAAGGGTCGGCCAAGCCTGAAGTTTTTCGTTTCAACCGACTGTTTCGACACCGACATAGCTGTTCGCCTCACCGATGTGTATCCCGACGGGCGTTCGATTCTCCTTCTCGATAATATCTACCGTATGCGGTTCGATGGTGGTTTTGCTACCGACAACATAAGCTTTATGCAGCCGGGCGAAATCAGGGAGATTGAGATTGAGTTGTACGACATTGCCCATACATTTTTACCCGGTCACCAGATTCGTCTCGACATCACCGGCAGCAACTGGCCCCGTTATCAGAGAAATAAAAACACGGTGGGAGAACCTTTCGAAGCCGGCGACACCCTGGTTTCGCATACCCGCATTTACCACCAGAGCGGAGCCTCATCGTACCTGCAATTGCCGGTAGTCGAAAACAACGCAATTGTTACAACTGCATCAGGCCAATTCGGCATATACCCAAACCCGGTTAGCAATCAATTGTTTGTTGAATCGAATGGAACTCCAGTCAAATCTGTCAGCGTTTTCAACCTTCAAGGTCAAAAACTGGCTTGCCCCGAAAACCCGGGTTCCATAGATGTATCGCGCTTGAATCAGGGAATGTATTTCGTTCGTATTGAAACCGAAAGCGGAACCCAGGTTCTCCCATTCATTAAAGAATAGTGCGGCTCATTGCTGC
>JAGOEF010000252.1 GCA_017997855.1 Bacteroidales bacterium | reverse complement strand
AACCATAGCTTTCTTCTCCTCCACCAATAAACTGTGCCTTGCCTTCGAGATTTCGGATAATTTCGGCAATATATTTAAATCCGGTCAGTACTTCATAGCATTTAACATCGTGTTTTGCAGCCATTTCCGATAACAAATCGGTAGTCACAATGGTTTTCACAATGTATTCATTACCGGTGATTTTACCCAGATGCTTCCATTGACTAAGCAAGTACCAGATCAGAATGCTTGCAGACTGATTCCCGTTCAATAGCACGTAATCTCCCGAGTCGTCGCGGGCAATTACCCCAACACGGTCAGTATCAGGGTCTGTTCCCAGTACCAGTTCAGCATTGACTTTTTTTGCAAGGTGCAGTGCCATATCGAGTGCTGCAGCTTCTTCAGGATTGGGTGAATGAACTGTAGGGAAATTACCATCTACCACGGTCTGCTCCTCAACACAGTGGATATTAGTAAATCCAAAAGCCTTGAGTGCCATAGGAACGAGTGTAACACCCGAGCCATGAATGGGAGTGTATACAATGGGAATATCAGACTGTTTTTTGATAACACCGGGGTTTACGCTTAATGCTTTAACTTTTTCGATATACACAGCATCAATTTCGCTGCCAATGCTTTTAATCAGGATTGGGTTGGCCTCGAAACGAACATCCGAAATACGGGTAATTTTTCTGACTTCTGCAATAATATTGGTATCGTGGGGCGCAACAATCTGAGCCCCATCTTCCCAATACACTTTATACCCGTTATATTCTTTCGGATTATGAGAGGCAGTTACTACAATACCACTTTTGCATTTAAGATATCGTACTGCAAACGAAAGCTCGGGAGTGGGACGCAAGGCATCAAACAAATAAACTTTTATCCCGTTGGCCGATAGCACAGCTGCAGCAGTCTCCGCAAAGAAACGGCTATTATTCCGGCAATCGTAGGCAATAGCAACCGATTTTTCAGATTCAATAAAAACCCTGTTCAGGTAATTTGCAAGACCCTGAGTGGCCATTCCCACGGTATACCGATTCATTCGATTCGAGCCGACACCCATAATTCCCCTGAGTCCGCCTGTGCCAAACTCAAGATCCTTATAGAAAGCTTCAATGAGGCTTTCGTCGTTTGCTTCGATTAAATTACGTATTTCGGAGGCCGTTTCGTTGTCTATATTATCGTTAAGCCACATTCGGGCTTTTTCGATTACCATTTTTTGCAAATCTTGTGTTATCATATTCTGAAGCTTTTGCCGTAAAATTAACGAAAAACAGTGATACATAAAAGAAAAAAGACTCACCGCAGCAAGTCTTTTTTCTAACAGATAAATTGATGTCTTTATCTTGCGCGAGCGAGTGTTACTGTCAAATAATTGGTGTTACTGGTGATTTTAATTACATCCACCAAATCGGAATACCCATCGGCCATACAGGCAATTCCATAGTCGGTATCGAGGGTTACCTCAGGATCCATGGTAAATTTACCATCAGCACCCGAATAACCTCCGCTTACCACGATAAAATCGTCTTTTGCTGCATCGTATATCAGCAAGCCAACCACTGCGTTTTTAATAGGTTTTCCGGTATCAGCACTTTTAACAATACCCGTTACAGTAGTTTTCTTTGCTGCTGTAGTCGATTCGGAGCACAGTTTAAAATCGGGCATTGCTTTTTGCTCCCCGGTGGTAACGGTTATATTTTCCGCCTTATTTGGCGGTGTCAGACCTTTGGCTACCAAGGCTTTAAAAATTGATGCTTTGGGCGCAACAACATAGTACATACCATTAATTCCGCCCACCAGACCAATGTTGGTTGCAATACCTTTTGCACTGGCAATACCAATTACTTTATTGTCTTTACCAAAAACGGGTCCTCCACTGTTGCCTGCGTTAATGGCTGCATCGGTTTTTATGAAACCGTAGTCGGGGTTAAACACATAATCCCAACCTGAATGATACCCTTTGGTAAAAGTAATCATGTCTTTAAGCGCGAGGTCATAATTCCCTGAATACTGAGCCGGATAACCCATTACAATCAGGTCTTCACCCTGCTTGCACAAATCGGAGTTTCCAAGCGGCAGAGCGGTAAAGGGTGTTGTTACGGCTTTCCCATCCATATCGGAAACAATTCTGATAACAGCTCCATCGTAGGCATCACTCAGTGTGAGGACTTCGGCCAGATAGAGTTTGTAATCGTTTGGTCCGCGGCCATGATAAACCTGAACAATTGGAATTGCGTATCCGCTATAGGCAATGCACTTTACGTTGGCGTCTTTCTCTATCCCTTTATAATAGGTTTCGATATCGTATTCGCCTTTTTTATTCTCGTACATTACATATCCATAAACACATTGTTCGATTACATGCCTGTTGGTGAATATTATACCATCGGTGGTAACAAAAAATCCGGTACCACGACCCAAATAGCCAAGGGATTCTTCATCAACCTGAGCCAAAACGGGGTCAAAAAGCAGGATTTTCACGATTCCTTTGTAATAGTTGTCCGAAATGGCAACCGGGTTGATTTGCGCGAAGGTCTGCGACTGCATCAGCAGCATTACAGCTGCAAACAGACCAAAAATGATGTGCTTTTTCATAGGTTATTTGTTTAGTTTTTGATGCTGATACTTTTCACAAGATCTTCAAGTTCGGCTTTGTAGTTTTCGAATTCGGCAGCGGGGGCATAGAATCCGACAACAGCCATTTCTTTATCGGAAACCGGAACGAGAACTTCGCAAGCCTGCATCGATTCGCCGTTGTTCACAAATTTAAAACTGATTTTGAATCCTTCGGTTTTTCCAATCTCGAGGGCTTCGCTTCCCAATTCTTCGTATGATTCAAACGTGAGACGATTGTAGGCTGATTGACCAGATTTCAGACCCATCGGAGAAATTCTCAGGTTGTTAACGAGAATATAGGCCTTGGGGTTTTTTAATTGAACCAGCTTATCAAGGGCTTTGTCGGTTACCATATTGGTCCAGTCCTTACTGTATTCAAATTCGATTTTTACTTTTTCGTTCTGGTAAGTTTTCAGGTTTGCTTTAGAACCATGGGTGAGAAACCAGCCGGCAAAGATAAGTATTGCGGCGATTACCACCGTCCATGAAATATAGGATAATTTATTGTTTTCCATTGTTTCTGTTTTTTTAAGTTTTACACTAAGCTGGTTATTCCGGTTTGTTTTCCTGATTCTTGAAAGGAGAAGCTTCCACCGATTTGTTGAGCAGGAAGTACATAATGATGTAAATAATAATTACAACAATTGAAGAAACGACAAGTTCCCCGCCAACTGAAAATGATTTTTCGCCTGCAGCGGTTTCGATGTTGAATATCTTCTGGAAGAATTCAACAAAAATCTGAACTTTCGAAACGATTACATTGTATACTGCGAAAATAAAGGTGGCAATTAATAATCCTATAAGCATAAACATTTCTCTGCCGAAATTGCCTTTTTTCGAAAATTTGGCAAATCCAATGAAATATCCCATGATTCCTGAGAAAATCGCCATTACCAGATAAAAGTTAATGATACGGGTAACCACAACGCCCATATTCATCGATTCGAGGCCATTGAGGTAGGTAATGTTGTAGGCCGCTGCGAAACCTAAACCGGCAGCTATCGAGTAGATAAC
>JAGOEF010000251.1 GCA_017997855.1 Bacteroidales bacterium | reverse complement strand
TTCGACCGCAAAAGCAATACCCCGAGTATGGCCTTGCATCTGGGTGCCGAAAAAGTTCAATACCTGATACGTGTATTTATTTTACCCTTCGAACTGGCGATGGGCATGGCACTTATCGGGTTGCTTTCGTTTTCGATTGCCGGCATTGGCCTGCTTATACCCGTCTATCTGTTGTATTTGGCGCTGAAGTATTTTGAACACAAACGACGCAGCGCCCAAATAAAACAAACGGTGTATCTGCAATGGCACAACGATTTTTACGAAGACCTGTTGCCCTTGTTCTTTTTAATTATGCTGAGCATAAACGACCCGTGGTATTTGATAGTAACGGGAATTCATGTTGTGATATTCAGCAATAAAATTGTGTTCTTAACACTTAAAAACCTGTGGTACATGGTTTATGGAACCGTGTATCGCAAAGCCATGTTGTGGTTGTATTACCACCCGGTGAAATGGTTGTATTACAAGGCTTTTTGTAATAAATACGTGAAGAATTTCAGAAATATAATTATTCGCAATCATGGGCAGTAAGATAAAAAAACATCTGCAATATTATTTCAACAGAGTTTCAGTGCCTTTTGCAAGGCTGAAACAATCGTTCGTTCCGCTGATATATCCGCCAAACGATGCGCAATTGGCATCGCACATAAAAGACTACAACAAACACCGGCCTTACGGACCACAAAAACTGATTTGCTATGTGCCCCAAAACAGTCTGGTGTTTTTCAGAGATGGCCGGGTGTTGCCATGCAGCTACAATCAGACCTATGAGTTTGGGAAGTATCCCGAAAACAGTGTTAAAGAAATTATTGAAGGCGAACGCAGGAGGGCATTCATTGCAATGCACTACAACAACGATTTATCGCAGGGATGCAGCTATTGTCGCAATTTTATTGCCAGTGGAAAATACAATGGGGTAAAATCAATGTCGTTCGACCGGTATAGTTTTCGGAAAAAGCCATGGAGTCCGGCGGTTATGGAGTTCGACATCAGTTCGCATTGCAATTTGCGCTGCATCATGTGCAACGAGCGTATGCGTTCGGTCGAACCACCCGACAGCCCTTACAACGACCAATTTATCGGGGAAATAACACCCTATCTTTTACACATAAAAGAAGCCAAGTTTTTTGGGGGAGAACCGTTTACGATACAACAATATTACAAAATATGGGACATTATAACCACCCACAACCCCCGTGCAAAAATTTTCGTCATTACCAATGGCACCAACTTAAACGAAGAAATTAAAGCCCTGCTCAACAAAGGCCGGTTCGAAATTGGCGTGTCGGTTGACAGTCTTAATAAAGAGAAATTCGAGAAAATACGAAAAGGTGCCCGGTTCGAAACTGTAATCGAAAACCTGCATTGGTTTAACAGCTACTGTAAATCGAAAAACACATGCCTGTCGGTGAGTATGACCATTTTCAGAGAAAACTGGCAGGACATACCCGACATACTCAGGTTTTGCAACAAATATCAATGCTCGGTTTTTTTTAGCTACTTATATAAACCCGAAATTCTTTCGCTTTGGACATTACCCACTGATGAAATACTTTCGATCTATCAATACCTGAAAGAATTCAGCTTCAGCCGGAACAATGCTATTGAGGTGTACAATTCGAAATGTTATGCCGAAATAATTGAGCATTTAGATTATTGGGCACATCCGCCCGATCGGAAAAAAGCATGGGAAGGCCGGCTTAGCGAATACATACAGGTGCATAAAAGCATCCGAAAAACTGAGGCGGAGACTTTGAGCCACGAAATCTCTAAATCGCTCGAAAAAGTAATTATTGAATCAGGTTACAAAAAACATCTGCCCGGCATTTACCAGGAATTACTGAATATTGATATGGGAGAGTTTCTTTTGTTTTATTACAATCAACCCAAAGAAATGTGGGTCGAGCAACTTGACCTATTCATTAAAAAACTAAATTTGTGAGTACATAATTATTTTTCGGATGAGCCTCGACAAGCAAGTATTGAAAGAATACCGCAGGAGCCGTGGATTGGCGCGAAAGAAATACCTTTGCAATGCTCCTTTCGGCAATATGTATTTCAATATACATGGCGATGCAGCTCCATGCTGGCTGGGTTTTATTAATCCGGAAAGCTACCCGGAACGTTCAATTCGTGAAATCTGGGATGGAGCACGTTTCAACACCTTCCGCAATAATATTAAAAAACACCGGCTCGAAGAAACCTGTGCCACCTGCCTGCACAACCTGAGTAATAGAAATTATGTTTCGGTGCTTGCACGGGCTTACGATCATTTGCGAAAACCCTCGAAGTATCCGCGCATGATGGAGTTGGAACTCGACAATACCTGCAACCTCGAATGCATCATGTGTCATGGTTTTCTGTCGTCGTCAATCAGAAAAAACAGGGAGCATAAACCGCCATTGCATATTCCATACGACGACAATTTTGTGGATCAGCTCAACGAGTTTATTCCCCATCTGCAGGAAATACGCATCAACGGAGGGGAGCCATTCCTGAGTCCTATTTGCCGGAAGATATTTGAGAATTCCGCCCGTCTGAACTCCGGATTGAAGCTTGTGGTAGCCACCAACGGAACCGTATTGAATCCTGCCATTGAAGCCATGCTCGAGAAAGGGCAATTCCACATTAATATTTCGATAGATTCGCTTGTAAAAGAAACCTACGAAACAATCAGGGTGCATGCCGTCTTCGAAAAAACCATGGCCAACTTTGAGTACTTTTTGAAGTATTGCCGCCGAAAAGGCACCAAGTTATGCTTAATGGTGAATCCCATGCGCGAAAACTGGCGCGAAATGCCTGAATTCGTATTGTTTTGCAACAAACACAACATTCCACTCTGGTTCAACACTATTCAGCAGCCCGAAGATCATTCGCTGTGGGCACTACCCGCCGAAAACCTCGTCGAAATTTACGAAACACTTTCGGCGAATCAACTGAAACCTTCGGTGGGTATTCCCGAAAGTTTTCACAACGCAAAAGTATTTCACAACCTGGTTCATACCCAAATCTACAATTGGTTGCAGGAATCTAAAATCAACAAACAAACCATTGTAGGAACCCAGACGAACCACGAGCAGCTATTTTACGAACAGATTTCCCGTGTAATAAAAAGGCAGATTTCGTCGGAGACCTCCCAACAAGACCAAATGCTACTTATCGAATCAAAAATTGAAGAATTGCAGCAGACCGGCGAAAACCCGTTGTTGGCAAAGTCTGATTTTTTTAAACTTGCATCTCAATTACCGGCAGAAATGGTATATCAGGAATTAAGCACAAAATCGGTTGCTGAATTGCGATTGCTTATCGAAAAATTCATGAAATAAACCCGATGAAAAGCAAATCGCATACCCAATCCCTAAAAATACGTCGCCACATCGGCAGCAAGCCTGCATTGAATTTTATCGTAAAGGGATACAAATTGATGTTACACCTGAAGAGTTATCTTGTGTATGCCTCACGGTCGAAACCCGTCTCATTGTCGAAAAACACCATTCAGGAGTATAACCAAAGCCGAACGGTTCATCAGTATAAGTACATTTGTCATGCTCCTTTTTCTAATTTATTTTTTGGTTATGACGGCAAAATAGGCGTGTGCTGTTACAACCGGCTGAAT
>JAGOEF010000250.1 GCA_017997855.1 Bacteroidales bacterium | reverse complement strand
CTCCGGTGGGTGGGAAGAAGAAAGTCAGTTTCAGCGCCTGCCCGTCTTTTGTGATGGTTGGAAATACAAACTCCAGTTGCAGGGTGTGCTTAAAGGTTGACTGCACCACAGAATTGAGAACCCCTGCCTTAAGGAGTACCGTGTCGATTTCGGCTTCGTTATTAAACATGGTAAACGACATCAATCCGGGTAAGGAACCGCTTAATACATCGCCGGTTTGATTGAACCCCGAAAAGTCTATCAGCATACTGTGAATTAATCCATTGAATTCCTGATCGGGCAGATAAATTACTTCTGATATCTTTCGCGAAGACACATGGGTGTTGTATTTCAGCGAAATAAAGCCCTGTTCATTTTCAATGAGCTGTATGGTGGTGTCGTAGGCCACAATTGCTTCTGCGATGCTTAAATCGCACCAGAGTGCAGGCGCAATGAACTCAGGATTCCAGTTTACCTCGCCATCCCATTTGTCGAAGTCGAAGTTGTCTTTTATGCATGAATTTAGCAGCCATGCCGATAAAAATACCATGCCAAGAATTACCAGTGTTTTCTTCATAATCAAAATAATTTGATACTGTAAAAATAGTAAAAATAAAGATTAATCGGTTGACTCAACTACCTGATAATTGTAGAGGAAATTTTCGCCCCCCCCGCACACAAGGTTAAAACTGCCGGTATTATTATTCAAATACCCGATACTAAATGGCGAAACACCCCGCAGCGGAAATCCGTCGAACAATGTACCATCGCTATTGAGCAAATAGATCATTTCTTTTTCTCTGCTAACGAGCCCAATCTTAATTTGGTTGCGCGAGAAACGATAAAAATTTGGAAGGCCGTCGATGTTCGCATTCAGGTTGAGCGAAAATAGCTTGGTTTTATCCTGTTTAAAGACGTCAATGTTTGTCCCATCCACAAAAATGAACTCTTTGATTCCATTATTGTCAAGATCGTAGGCGGTAAAATAATGCTTATTGCTGTAGTTGCCGAGATTCAGCGAGTCGGTTTTACCATTTAATTCCATAAAGTACACTGTTCCGTTATTGCTGCTGGCAATCAGCCGGTCAGGTGTTTTTCCGTTGGCTGCATCGAAAATCACCCTGTTGTTTTTCGAGAATGTAAACGCAGTGTTTAACTGCGCTTTAGGCACTCCCCGACGGTCGATAACATACACTTTGTATTCGTCGTTGAATACGATAAAGTCGTTACCACCCGATCGATAGTGGGCTGCCGGCTGATACACGGGATTGTCGGTTTGCTGAAATTCCCAGCCTTTAACCAACTTACCCTCAATGTCGTACATGTATACTTTTTTGTCGGTACATGCAACCATGATGCGATACGACTTGTTGTTTTCGTAATCGAACAACGAAGCTCCTGCGAGGGTTTTTTCGCGAAATGTTACCGGGAAATTATCGACATAGTTTCCCAGCCGGTCAATCAGATGAAGCCGGGTTTCGGTTGAGAATAAATACTGTAATTTTCCATTTCCGAACGCATCAACCTGATAGATTTCACCAATTATCGGCTCTCCGATGGATGTTTTCCAGATTTCGCGCCCGCTTTCGCTGATGAGGTGAAGTATGTTCTTGCGGTCCTGTACAATGATTTCTTTACCCTGAGTCTGGTGATTAATGACGATAACCGGTTTTACATAAACCGACGAGTCGAGCTTGCTTGCCCAGATAGTCTGGGGTTCATCGCGTAACTCAGGGTCGAATTGCAATAGTCCATAATTGAACAGCATTCCTTCGGTAACACTGTAATGCAGTGCCATGTCGCTGATGTTTGATAATTCACCAAAAGCATTATTGAAGACCTCAGCATTTTCTTCGTTCAGATAATTGCCAATAAGCGATTTTGCTCGACTCAGGTTCATGTACAGAAATAAATTTGATTTTTTCGAAAACCCTGACATAAACCCGGCGTGTTTTAAGTCGGTTCCCAGAGTTTTGTTGAGAACTGCCATTCTAATCAGATTCTGCAGGGCTTCCTGGCTCTCGCCGAAAATCATAAAGGTGTCGTAGAAACACACATAGTAGGTTGGTATGCCGCCGAAAACCGGTCCGAACAGCATGCTGCCGAGTTCTTCGGCTTTAAAGGTATACACGTCAAAAACAGCTCCTTCGTCTATCTTGAACGATTTGACGTAACTTTCAGGCGATTGATTGTCGGTTTTCGCAAAGGTTTCACACAATTTTTTTATTTCGGCCTCGGCTGTGGTTTTACTTTTGGTTCTGATGATCAGGAAACTTTCGTTCGCTTCGGGTGCTTCGGTTTTTTCTACCGTGGCTATTCCGATTTCGGCACTGATAAGGGGGTAAAAAAAGCCCTGTACATCAACATTGTAGCGCTGGTTGAATGCCTCTGCCGATTTGGTAATTTCCTCATCCTTTCCGCATTGTTTGTTGAATGTATTCATTTTCTGAGTAAACGACGAAGCATCTGTAAAAGCCATCCTCAGATAGAAAATGGTGTTGGTCGGGAGTATCGCTTCGATGGTGTTTTCGGTAGCCGCCTGCGAATATACCAGATTGGTAAGCATGCTGCTCGAATCGCTTATGGCTGTAAACCCGCTGAAACTCAGCAACGATTCGCTGACGCCCAAATCGAATTCCGACCAGGAACCGAAATTTGACATGATTGTCAACATGGGGGCTGCGCTCTGACTTTGAACCGGGGCAAACACCGGAACAATTTTGGCTGTGTTCCAGTAAATATTTGCCATCTCTTTTTGTCCGGCACTTTTATATACTGCCGAAAATTCTGTATTCTCGGCCAGCGAACGGCTATTTCCTTTGAGTTGTTTTATTGATTCTTCGACCAGTAAACCCGAATAACTCCAGATAAGAATTCGACCAAACACCCCAAAGCATAATGTCTTTTTTCCGGTGTTGTATTTCAGGTCATACAGCGATTCGGTGTCGAATTTACGCTCACTGCACGATGCCGAATCGGCAAATACCTGTTTCATCATCGAAATGGCCTCATCGCTGCCCGTTTCTGCCGGAATGGCAATGGCAAAAAACCATTGCACCTTGTCCTTCCCCGAAATGTGGGCTGAGGCAAACAAAGGACTCCCGCTCAGAATGGCTGAGGCTGTTTCATTGCTCGCGGCAATGCGCTGAATTTGCTGAAGACTTTCGGCCGCCTTCTTAAACGATGGCAGTGCCGTGAATTTCTGAAAAGCAGGGTTTTTACTCACCAACTCCAAATAAAATGCATCGAAATTTTTAATTTCCACCATGAAGCAGGCATTTTCGGGAATGGCTTTAACCGTATTGTTGATGCTGACTTCTTTTTTTGCAAATAATAAAAAATATAATCCTACGGCAATGGCAAGCGCTGCAAATGACGCAACTACAATAATCAGGGTTTTCTTTTTCATTTTCAGTGATGCTTTTAACAATTCTTGCTAAGATATATATAGCTTTGCAGACGTATATGTGGGCAATGCTTTAATAATTAACATTATTCAGTTAAAAAAAGAAAGTGGGTTAATTGGTTAAACGCATGATTATTAAGATATTGGTATTATGAAAAAATGTGGAATTCCAGTTGAGTTTATTTTATTGATTGTGCTTGCACTGCAAGGGTTCAGCGTTCAGGCTTTTCCTGATGGCGAGAAAAAAGCAGC
>JAGOEF010000249.1 GCA_017997855.1 Bacteroidales bacterium | reverse complement strand
GCACTTCTGAAAAATAACAGTATTAAAGTACAGATAAACCAAGCAGCGATTCCAATAAGTGCTGCAAAAACAAACGCTTGCCACATCGAATTAAAAATGCTTCAAACATCGAGCGAACCTGCCTTCATACCATCGAGTGCTGCAAGTCCAACCACCAGACATAATACATCGCTGAGCGCCGACTCCAACAACAGCACATTATTACTTTTTTCCTTCATTTTCATTTGCTTCAGCATGGGTATTACCACCGCCGATGAGGTTCCGCCCAGCACTGCCCCCATAAAAATTGCCGATGTCCAATCGAAATTCATGAAGAAATGTGTAATTGTTGAAACAATTATCAGGCTGGCAATAAAATTAAACAAGGTAACCATGCTTGCAGGCCCAATAGCTTTTCGCAGGTCGGAGAACTTCAGATTTACCCCGCTTTCGAAGATTATCACTACCAGAGTTATGGTGGTAAAAACCCGGCCAAGTTCACCAAAAAATTGTTTCTGGTTGACAAAAAATCCGGCTGCAATTCCAATAATCAGCAATAAGAGTACATTGGGAATCTTAGTTTTAGCAAACAAAGCATTAAACAAATGGGCACAAAAAATAAGCAAGCCCATAAGTAACACCGCATAAATAATTGTATTCATAGTCCCGTGTTTTTCAAATCAAACAAAATTAATTTTTTAGTCCGATTAAACTAACTAAATCCGAAACTGTCAGAAGCATGTAACCAAAATGTAAAGAAAAATGAAAATCAGATGGATTGTTTTAATGATGGCGATAGTGCTGAGCTCTTCGTTGATGGCTCAACAACATGAACAATGCGGCAAAGCCATGAAACCGGCCCATGAATGTCGCATCGAGGGATTAACACCTGATCAGCAGAGTGCTATAAAAAAAGTAAGAAACGAGGTTAAACAGCAAAACCTGCAATTGAAAGCTGACCTTGAAATCAAAAAGGCCGAGCTCGACAAATTGCTGCTGGCAGATAAACCCGTCGAAAAAGAAGTGGATAAAAAGATCGAAGAAATCGGGGCATTGAAAATGCAGATTATGAAAAACAAAACCCATGGCGAAATGCGCATCAGGGAACTGCTGACTCCGGAACAGCGTTTGCAGTTTGATTCGAAGAAAGACATGAAAAAGCATTACGATAAGAAAGATAAAGGCGATATGCCGAAGCAAGGACAGCCCTGCAAACACGGAGATTCCAAATAAAGTTCAATATTTAAAAAATAATTACCCCGGGATTCAGCAGTTCCGGGGTTTTTTATGTGAAATTCTGATTTGTTTTTGGCCATCAAAATGCTACTTTTGCACATACGGTTCAGGTTGGACTGGTTTTTGAAGCTGATTGCGAATGAAACATCTGATTTTTATACTATTTCTTTGGGCTGTCGGTTTGCCGGTTTTTGCCCAGTGGAAGCTCGAAGATACCTGCATGATAAGAGAAGGCCGGGTAGTTACCGATATACTGGGAACCCGATACCTGATTGATGGTGTTACCCTGTACAAAATCAATGATCAGAACCAGGTACAAAGTTCTTACAGCAATATCAATCTGGGCGGCATTACTTCGGCAGATGTAAGTAATCCATTGAAAATAACTGTTTTTTACGATGACTTCGACTTTGTGGTCTTTATCGACAATAAACTTACACCCCTGCGCGACCCGGTTTCATTGGCCGATTTACGGCTCACCGATGTTCAGGCTGTTTGCAGTTCACAACAGGGTGGTTTTTGGGTATACGATAACGCTGACCGGCGGATAAAATATTTTGACAGCAATCTTCAAAAAGTCAGCGAAAGCAATAGTATCGAATTGAAAAAGCTAAGTGATAAAAGGGTGATTTTATCGGAGTTTACCGATTACCTGCTTCTGAATTTTGAGCAAAACGATGTTTTCGTTTTCGATAAATTTGCGGGTTTTTTGGTTTCGTTACCTGTTACGGAAGTTTATTCAATGTATGCCTCCGGCGAAAATATCTATATGGTAACTCCTGCACAATTTGTGATTTACAATCTAAAAAATCGCACTATGCGCCAAGTTGATTTACCAGAAAATGGCTTTTCACAGGCAGTATATAACGGGAGTCGACTTTTTTTAGTTATCAACAATATTTTAAAAATATATTCGGTGGTTGAAAACTAATGCATTGTTGTTCCGGCGAAAAATTCTATTTTAGTACACTCAGAAAATAACTATTGATATGCATATTGCTATAGCAGGAAATATCGGTTCGGGAAAAACTACCCTGACAACATTACTGGCAAAACACTATTCGTGGCAGCCTCATTTCGAAGAAGTTGACGACAATCCGTATCTCACCGATTTTTATGAAGATATGCAGCGATGGTCGTTCAACCTGCAGATATATTTTCTCAACAGTCGTTTCAGTCAGATACTCGATATTCGCAAATCGGGGAAAACGGTAATTCAGGACCGCACGATATACGAGGATGCATTTATTTTTGCTCCCAACCTCCACGCGATGGGTTTGATGACCACCCGTGATTTCGATAATTATTTTACGCTCTTCAACCTGATGAGTTCGCTGGTGCAACCCCCCGACCTGCTCATTTATCTCAGGGCATCGGTCCCCACACTGGTTCAGCAGATTCAGCAACGCGGGCGTAAATACGAAAACTCAATACGTCTCGATTACCTGCAACGCCTCAACGAACGTTACGAAGCCTGGGTAAACAATTACAAGGATGGAAAGTTGCTGATTGTTGATGTCGACAATACCGACTTCACCCGAGTCCAGGAAGATTTGCGAGGTGTAATCAATAAAATTGATGCAGAACTTCACGGCCTGTTCTAAAATCGGGTTCAGGCATCTCAGTTTTTCAATCACAATCGGATGTCAATAATTTCATTCTGATTTTTGCATTCACAGTATTTCTGTTTGTATCTTTCGGCATTATTTAAACGGATTATTTTTGCGATTAAAAAAACAATTATTGAACAATAAACCAATGAAAGTAGCTGTTGTGGGTGCCACCGGCCTTGTGGGGCAAAAAATGCTCAGGGTTCTCGAAGAACATAAATTTCCGGTAAGCGAACTTATTCCGGTGGCTTCGGAGCGCTCGGAAGGGAAAAACGTAAAATTCTGCGGCAAGGACTATACCGTGTGTGGTTTTACCGAGGCATTAAGCCGTAAACCTCAAATTGCCCTGTTCTCGGCAGGAAAAGATATTTCACTGGCATGGGCACAGGCTTTTGTTGATGTGGGATGTACCGTTATCGATAATTCATCGGCATGGCGGATGCACGAAAACATCCCGCTGGTTGTACCCGAAATCAATGGGCATACCTTAAGCCTTGACCCCCAGATTATTGCCAACCCCAATTGCTCTACCATACAACTGGTGGCTGTATTGTATCCCCTGCATCTGGCCTTCGGGCTGAAACGGGTAATTGTTTCAACCTACCAATCGGTGAGTGGCTCGGGCTACAAAGGCGTAAAACAAATAAACGACGAGCGGAATGGCATCGAAAACCGCTGCGCATACCCTCATCAGATATTTATGAACTGCATTCCGCATGGGGGAAATTTTCTGGCCAACGATTATACCGACGAAGAAATGAAGCTCCTTAACGAAAGCCGGAAAATAATGGGGATTCCCGATTTAGCACTGAGTGGAACCG
>JAGOEF010000012.1 GCA_017997855.1 Bacteroidales bacterium | reverse complement strand
CCGTTTATCCCAATACAGTTTACAGGGCGCGAAACCACTGCCTGTACCTGAATTGGTTCTGCCACTACAATATTCTGAATTACTGAAACCGGACAGACTCCCGACGACGGAGTAAAGGTATAGGCTGTAGTTCCCGAGACAGCGGTGTTAATTACAGCGGGTGACCAATTCCCTGCAATTCCATTGTTCGAAATTGCCGGCAACATATCAGCCGGCGCGCCGGGACAATAGGGCCCAAACTGATCGAAAACAGCCTGTGGGCCTCCGATAATGGTTACCGAAATGGTAACCGGTGAAGCGCATTGCCCCGCTGTCGGGGTGAATGTATAGTCGAATGTACCAGATGAAGCAGTATTAACCGACGAAGGCGACCATGTACCCTGAATTCCGTTTTGCGAAAGCACGGGAAGTACAGCGGGTACTGTTCCAACACAATAGGGTCCGTATGCCGTAAAAACCGGAGTGGCAGAAGTACCGATAGTAATTGTTCCGTTTGCCGATTGCTGTCCGCAACTTCCCGTCAGGGTAAGCGTGAAGCTAAAAGTTCCTGTAACACCGGGAGTTCCACTGATAGTAATTACACCTGTTGCTACCGAAAAATTCCCACTGACTCCAGGGGGTAAACCCGTAAAATTAACATTGGTTCCACCGGAACTGTTCCAAGTAATTGGTGAAATTGAAGCTCCCGCACAAAAAATCTGATTCAGGCTGGATGGAGCAGAGCTCAGGGTCATGCTAAGCTCGGGAATCACATTAAAAGTCCATGAATCAGGAGAACACATATTTCCACACATATCTTCGGCATTTCCGTTGTACGATATAGTATAGCTTCCCGAACTAGTAAGTGCCGGGCTGAATGTTATAATAAACTCACGTTCCATGCTGCCACCAATGTTACACGCCGGACCATACAAATTAGTAATTGTGTACGGCCCGCCGGGACCCACAATCGTAAAGTCGCCAGAACCAATACTGCTGCAGTCGATGTTTTCGTTAAATAACACTGTGAATGAATTATCGCTGCATCCGGGTGGAACAGTCATATCGATAGCAGGTGGAAAATTATCGAAAATTGTTGCCGTCGAATGCGAAAAATCAAGAGTATATCCTCCCTGTGTAGCCGACCAGTTCTGAATATTCAGATAATAAATCTGCCCAGCTGTAACATTAATCGCCGGATTATTAATGGGATACTCACCCAAAGTGGATGGTCCCTGACAGTTATCGCCTGTATTCGGAGTAAGTGTATTGGCACCGGTCGGGCCATAATCGAAAGCTGCATTGCAACTGGTAATCAGTTGTGGATATGAGTTGATAGAAGGAATAATCGAACAATCGTGGTTGGTTAAATTAATAAGCACCCAGTCATAATCGCTTTCATATAAATTCGCAGTAATTCTGAAATCAAGCACACCCGATGTCTGCACCTGAAAAGTGTACCATACCGAAAGATCTTCGCTATCGACGCACAATCCCGGACAATTGTTGTTACTGGTATAGTCGAGTATAGCACCATGCCCGAAATACGACTGGTCCTGATAATAGGTTGGCTGACAAACCGTGATGGCACCAACACAATCCTGATTGTTGGGAATCAGAACCTTATAGGCTAGTGTTCCGGCTGCAACCGAAGTGGTCTGACAATCGTAGCGGTAAATCGAAATCCTGTAGGTTCCCGATGAGGGTGCAGTAAAGCTTACTTCAGAACCGGTTCCGCAATTATCGTCATTATAAAATCCTATCGAAGCCCCTGAATTGTTATGAACCTCCAACTGCGTATCAACAGAATTGCTTCCTCCACCCTGACAAAAAGAAAACACCAAACTCTGCCCTGCAATGGCCGAGAAGGTATAATATGAGTAAGTGTTACAGCTTACTGTCTGCCACGAAATGGAAGGATTAATTGTTGAGGCAAAATTACCACCGCTGCATTGACTTTTTGCAACATAGGGTATGCTCATGAATAAAAATACGTTCAGCATAAAGCAAACCATTGATTCAGGCAATCGCAGCAGTGAAACTTGCAAATATCCGATAAATAGCTTCATTTATACCTATCTGTTTAAATATCACAAATTTAAATCATTTACGTAAGCATCTGCATTCCTAAATCATAGGTTTTTTTTCATACTCTCAAAAACATTGTGTAAATATATGATAATAAGTACCTCGTTTTAACGATAAGGCAAATTATAAGAAGAAAGGCACAAATCAAATTGACATTTTTCAATTAATACAACTTTAATATTAAGCCAACATTGTCGTTAAATGATTGGTAACTCAATAAAATTCGATTGATTTTTATTAGCTTGCACAGATTTTTCAGGTGTATGGACAAAATAATCATCATAATAGCCATTGTGCATGCCTATGTGTTTGCTGTGATGTTTTTCGCGCAACGTCGTCTCAGTAGCCGAATTCTGGGTTTCTACATGCTCAACTTTGTTATTCAGAGTTTTTTGTTTGCCAACTTTCACATTTTTGGCATCAGCGGACTAAACATAGTTTTTTATCTTATTATCTCGGGAGCATCACTCTGCGACTGGCCACTCATGTACATTTACATCCGCAAGATGTCGCAGGAGAATTTCAGGTTTCAGGCTAAGACCCTATTACATTTTATTCCCGCAGTAGTGGTTTTTACCATTCAGCTGGCTCTGTTTATTTCGCTCGAAAACACCGACCGGCAATTACTTATTCAACCCATTGAAAAGGTCGTCGAGATTGATTCCCTGCATAATTTTTTATCGGTATATTCGCTTTCGGTTGTCATTGTTTTCATCCAGTGGATTGCCTATTCAACCGCAATGATTAAGAGATTAATCAAACATCGGCGTAATATTGTAGCACATTATTCCTACACCGAAAAAATCAATCTGAACTGGCTCTTTGCTTTTGTATTAATTTACTTATTGTATTTTTCGATACAAATAATAATTTTCTTGTTCCCTCAACTGCACGTCACCGAGTCGATGAACTTCTCAATTATCTGCCTGCACATTTTTATTATCGGAATCTGGGGACTGCGTCAGCGCGATATTTACACGACCATTACAACAAAGACATGTCCGGTTGAAGCCGCTAACCATCAGAATCATATTCCGGCGTACGATATTCCGGAAAACAATGAAGAATGGAACCTGACAAGTGCCCCGGTTCAGGATATCGAAACACCACAAAAATCGAAGCGCCAGGCCTTATTGTCCGATAGCCAGAAACACGATGTAGCGCAAAGAATAAAAAAACTTATTGAAGAAGACAAATTCTTCCTAAATCCGGAACTTTCGCTCGATCACCTGGCTACCGAAATGCACATTCATAAAAATTATATTTCGTTTGTTATCAACGATGTTTTCAATATGAATTTTTACAATTTTGTTAACCGCTACCGCATCGAAGAAGCAAAAAAAATGCTGACAGACGCCAGCTTCGACAACCTGTCCATCGAAGGTATTGCTACTTCGTGCGGATATAAATCACGGAATGTGTTTTATCCGGTATTCAAAAAATTCGAAGGAGTCACACCGCTTGAGTATAAAAACAAAACGAAGAATTAATATCGTTATTTACGAAATTGTGATAGCCCTTACAACCTTCGGCTTCAAAATGTCGGTTTTTGATTATCCGTTTCCCGAAAGTTTGTGATGATAACACACCACCGGTCCTTTTCCGCCCGGATGGTGGAGGTGCATGCCATCGCCCCAGCAATGCTTCCATTCCTTACAATGACTGCAAACTCCCTGTTTCAATTGTGTCCGGTTTCTAAAAATCTGGAAACGGGTATTCCACACATCCATAAAATCGTCGGTATAAATATTACCTTGCACGAATCCACGGTCAATATTCGGACACGCGCTGATATCACCGTTTGCAAGCACCGAAGCCACGTGAATACCTGCCCGGCAGAAGAAAAATCCATCACGTACATGGGTTTCGTACACACCCAGGTAGCCATCGCAACCATACGAAACCGCCATATTACCCTCGCGTCGTAGGGTCACAATATAATTGAGCAACCGGCGGAACTGCTCACCCGAAAGAAACAACTCACTATTTTCGGCAGCTCTACCGATGGGATCAATCATAAACAACCGCCAGCGCTTCACTCCGGCTTCGGCCAGCAACTGCCTGATTTGCTCCAGCTCACCGAAATTACGTTGATTCACACAGGTAACCACATCGTAAGTCATACCGGGTTCGGCAGCCAAAATCCTGATGGCATTCATCGCCTTTTCGAAAGAACCTTGTTTTCCACGCATCCAGTCGTGGCTCTCCTTCAGGCCGTCGAGGCTAATGGTAACCGAACGTAAGCCATTATTGCGCAGTAATCTGAATTTTTCGGGAGTAAACAGGTAGCCATTGCTCACCATCCCCCAGGCAAAACCCAGTTTCATCAGTTCAGCGCCCACCTCGTGCAAATCGTTTCGCATCAATGGTTCTCCACCGGTAATCACCACCATTACACCTGCCGGGTCGTAGTGAGATGCCACCTGCCGGGCTACATTCAGAAAATCTTCGGCAGGCATGTTTGCGATGCTGGGTTGCACCTTACAGTCGCTGCCACAATGCAGACAGGCCAGATTACATTGTGCTGTGCACTCCCAGAAAAAATAGTTCAGCGTGTGCAGTTTTGCCTGTGTTTTTACATAGTGAGAATGCAGGCGCAGTGCCAGTTTTCGGCGCAGTTTCATCAAGACAGCTTTTCGGTTAATTTTAAAAAATCGGACGCAGCAGCTTATTCGGGTTTGTAATCTGTTTTATCAACAGGAACTCCGTATTTAGTAATGGTGTTGTTCACCGTGTCCTTCACCGGAGGCAGGTCTATCTGATTGTCCATATCGGCGGGAACTCCGTATTTGGTGATCGTATTGTTATAATCGGCTGGCGGGGGACCGTATTTGGTGGCATGCCTTCTCGATTTACACGATGATGCTCCGGCCAATAAAACAACAAGCGCCGAAAGTAAACCGGCTGTTTTCAACCAAAAAAACATTCTCGCTTTTTTCATGGTATGCTGTTTTTATGATGCTGTGAAGATACAAAAAAAAATGATAATGCAAGCTGTTAAATTTTACGCCAAAACACCATGTCGTTGCCACAATTGCGACCCATCGCCCGGCAAATTCGCGCCGATAAGGCTGCAATTCCCAGTCCGGCCAACAGATAAAACACCGGCAGAGTATACGTATCGAAACGCGAATCGTGCTCAGCATAGCTCACAGCTACCACCAGCAGGTGGGCCGCAATTACTGCCGACACAACTATCAGTTGTGGTTTGCGGCGGAAATGTATCAACCCTGCAATGGCCAGCAGGTAAGCCGGTACAATCCACAACAACAGGTGCCATTTATAGTTTACCGTATGATATGGCCGGATGTGAATCAGCGAATATCCTGCCCTGACGGCACCGAGTCTGGCGCTGTGTAAGGGATGCTTCGCCACATACCTGACGGCACCGGCCATACGGCTCGTGTCGAAAGCAGGCTCCTGCGGCATGATGAGCGAAAGCTCCGGATGCCCCCATACCGTAAGTCCGCGCTGCAGGTTGGCTACCGGCGAAGTAATCATCACCGATTTATTAAACACATTCACCAGACCCATGGCAGAAAAAAACATGAGCACAACCACAGACGAAAGCAACCCGAACATCCTGCGCGAAAGCCTGAGGCTATATAACATTGCTATGGCTGCCACGGGTAACAATATCCATCCATTGGGGCGTATCAGCAGGGCAAAAACAACAAAAACCGCAGAAGCAATATAAAAAACAGGACGCGGCTTGTTCAATAAACGAAGCAAAGCCCACGACACCAGTATCACCAGCGATGTATACAGCGACTCAGTCATTACGTACTGGTGCCAGCAGACCAGAAACGGGTTACACAAATACAAACCCGATGCCATTAGGGCTGCCCACCGGTTTTCAGTGATTACCCGCACCGAATCGAAGAGTGCCATTCCGGCAGCAAGGGCCACGAAAAGCTGCACTACAACCACCCAATTGAGGCTCAGGTTCAAGGTTTTAATTATGGCAAGCAGACCGATATATCCGGCAAACTGATACTCACGTCCCTGCAGCGCAACACCCTTACTCATGTTTTCGGCAGCCGATATATAGCGTTCGCTGTCGATGGCCAGTTTCACCCCGGGCATTCCGTTGCTGATATATCCGCTATTCCAGTTTTGCACATTCAGCATGGCAAAACGCGAAAGAATTAACAGCAGCATCAAGCCAAAAATCCATAATGTGGCTTTCGGGAACTTGAAATAACCAATAATATTTCTGATAATCATCATACAATTATAACATCAAAAATCGGATTCATGATTGTTAACACTGTTTTTATCAGAAAAGTGACTGTGAATTTTCGTACAAAGCAACATTCCACATACATACCATGCGAAGATGACACGGTTTTAAATGTTGAACAATTTGAACACCTGACTCA
Source organism: Bacteroidales bacterium (assembly GCA_017997855.1). Next base: position 10,883 of record JAGOEF010000012.1, on the reverse strand, counting down.
AATGCCACCAAATCGTTGAAGGTTTTGTGTATCAGGAAACCCTGCCTTACCTAAACCGCACTGTTACCGGTACCGACACCGACTTTGAATTGGACCGGGAAGGCTTTTCGCTTAAAACAACAACCGGAAAACTGAGTATCAGGTTCTCGAAATACTTTTCGACCACATAATTACGGGCTTGCGGCGGGATAAACTTCTTTGCCCTGAGGCTTCCGTCGTTTTCGATCGAAAAAATAAAAAACATTGAAAAGCTGCGTCCCCAGCTGCACAGGCTCTCACTGCCATGATACACCAACGCCGGACAGAAATCAATCTGCGAAAGCACCAGCGCATCAAGCGATTGCATGCTCTCAGTATATAGTGTATCGCTCAGCGGTGAGGCCAGTATGACATTCCGAACCGAATCGAAGCGTTTCAGCATTTCCATCTCGTTAGGTATCAGATATACCCGCAGCGTATCACCCCTTTTCGCCAAATCAATGCGTTTGAGGCTCTTAGTAATGAAGTCATTTCTCGTGACATGAATTTCGTCACGCGCAGAAATACGTCGTGTGGAAAATACACCCTGCTCAGGCATTAGCAGTTTGTTGCGTTTACCCGTTACCTGCACCGTGGCATCGTTAATAACCAGTCCGCTTTCGCCATCAAACACAATAAAACAAAACTTCTTCTGTGCACTCAGTGTACCGGTAAAAATTAGCGGCATCACTAGAATTAAAAGCCAAAACTTCGCCATTGTATTTTAACGCAATTAAAGGACAGGTACAAAAACAACAACTAAAACAAACGGTTGCTACTCCATATTCACCGGATAGGTATTTCCTCCGAAGCTAATCGTGGCCTGGTTGTCGCAATTGGTTTCGCCATAATCAATGCTAATTGTTGGCAATTCCTCAATATTGATGTTCAGAATTCCCGAGCGCACCCACTTGCAGCACACCAGCACATTTAAATCCTCAGGTACAGTTATCGTATAGTGAATGCTGTCGGAGCTGACACCATCCTGCGTGCCCGCTATCAGATACACATCGTCGCAGGGCTGAATCACCGTAGATTCCCCTTCGGTCCAGGTGCGTGTCGAGTTTTGGTTGAAATACACGACTTTTGATTCAGGGGTAGTGATTTTTCCGTTGGTGATTACCACACCATATACCAGAAAACCATCGTTATTACGCCCCGAATTGGTCACTGTTTGCGTACCTTCCACCTTATGGTCGTTCTGGTAATAATTCTCGAAGTTCACCACATATTCTGCCCCTTCGTTACGATAGAAATCGCTGGCGGTAATCACTATCTTACCACGGCGGTAGCGTCCGTCGAGACACAGGTAGTTGGTGGTACCATAGTCGGCAGTAATAGTTTTAGGCCACGTAACCAAATCGAAAGGTTCAATGGTGATAATCGGAAAATCGGACTTCGGGCCTTTCTTTCCTTCCAGTTGTTCGTCCGACTCTTTACCGGCATCGCTCGCCTCATCGAACGAATCAGAGAAAATTTTCGACACCATGATATATTCCTGCATAGCCCTCACGGTTTCTTCGGGTGTGGGCGGTTTTTCGCGTTCCACGGTACATGCCGTAAAAAACGCAGCAGCCAATAGGCTGATAATTACAATTGTTCTCATGTTATTTCGTTTTTCGGGTTAATATCTGATAGGTAAAAGCGGGTTCATTGTCGCGGTGGCTTTCCTCATCCACCAACACCCATTCATCCGGGTCGATTTCCGGAAAAAACACATCAGCTTCGTAGCTGTGGTGCACCCTGGTAAGATACAATTTGTCGGCCATCGGCAAAAACTGCTTATACACCATTCCTCCTCCAATAACAAAATTCTCGGCCTCAGGTTCACATAGCGCAATCACAGCTTCGATAGAGCCTGCAGTTTCGGCTCCTTCGAAGCAATCGGTACAGTCGTCGCTAAGCACAATATTTCGGCGGTTTGGCAAGGGGCGCTTCGGCAACGATTCGTAGGTACGTTTACCCATGATAACGGCATGGCCGGTGGTAATGGCTTTAAAGCGTTTCAGATCGCCGGGCAAATGCCATAGCAAATCGTTGTTTAATCCTATTTCGTTGTTTTCGCCTATGGCTACAATTATCGAGAATGGCATACTTCAATGACTTGGTTAAACGGCAATAGCACCCTTAATGTGAGGGTGCGGGTCGTAGTTAATAATTTCGAAATCCTCAAATTGAAAGCTGAAAATATCTTCGCGCCGGTTTTTAATCAGCAGACCTGGCAAAGGCCGGGGTTCGCGCGTGAGCTGCAGCTTTACCTGTTCAAGATGGTTGCTATAAATATGGGCATCGCCCAGGGTATGCACAAAGTCGCCGGGCTCGTAACCGCAAACATGTGCTACCATGTGGGTCAGAATAGCATAGGAGGCAATATTAAACGGCACCCCGATAAAGATATCAGCACTGCGCTGATACAGCTGGCACGAAAGCTTGCCGTCGGCCACATAAAACTGAAACAGGGCATGGCATGGCGGGAGCGCCATCTGGTCAAGTTCACCCACATTCCAGGCACTCACAATATGGCGCCGAGAATCGGGGTTGTTCTTCAGTGAGTTAATAACCTGCGATATCTGGTCGATGGTCTGCCCGTTGGCAGCCTGCCACGAACGCCACTGGTGTCCGTATACCGGACCCAGTTCACCATCGGCAGCGGCCCACTCGTCCCAGATACTCACACCATGATCTTTCAGGTACTTGATGTTGGTATCACCTTGCAAAAACCAGAGTAATTCGTAAATAATCGACTTCAGATGCAGCTTCTTGGTGGTTAGCAACGGAAAGCCTTCGCCCAGATCAAAGCGCATCTGATAGCCAAACACACTGATGGTGCCCGTACCTGTTCTGTCGGTTTTTGCAACGCCCTGATCCATCACATGGCTGAGTAAATCGAGATAAGCCTTCATGCGTTTTATTTAAAAGCCTAAATATAAGTCTTATTACAAAACCAATCCACTGACTAAAAATCAATTTTTCAAAAAGATATTTACAATTTTACAGGAAAGGTAAACCGTTGAGCGGAAACTGCAACCCAAGCCGGATACTCTTATGGCATATCGATTTTATTCAATTATCACCTGCAACGAAATCGTTCCTCGTAGGGTCGTGCATTGAATTAAATACAATCCGGGACTCAAATCCGAGACATCAATCAGGGTTGAATTGTCTATCGTTTTCGATTCGAAATATATTCGGCCACGGGCATCTACCAGGCGAATGTCGGAGCAATCAGATCCATGATCAACAGCGATCAGGTCACCTGCAGGTATTGGAAAAGCACGCAGGGAGTACACGGCAACAAGCGGGTTCACATTGGTAACTGAAACAACAATACAGCCGGATGCTGTACAACCGTTGGCATCAGTCACTGTAACGCAGTATTCTCCGGCAGGCAGATTCACTATGGTAGTACCCGTTTCCATATTGCTCCATGAGTATCCGAAATCAGCCGTTCCCGATGTCACGCTTACGCTGGCTGTTCCATCGGCAACACCGTTGCCACTGACCTGAGTCATACTCATTTCGGGAACAGGAATTTCGTACAGACTTACCTCAATCAAGTCGCTGGCAGTGCATCCATAAAAATCGGTAACAAGCACCTCATACGATGCATCGGCAGTAACCTCTAAATAGCGACCACCCGACACACCGTTCCATTCGTAGGCATAAAACCCGTCTCCTGCATCCAGGGTAACACTACTTCCACAATAACTTATATCGTCACCTAAGTCAAACGGAATATCGCAGTTGTACGATTCGGTAACCAACCTCATAAAAGGCACAAAATTTTCATTCAACGTAGTCCAAACATTGCCAGAAGAAAAAAACATCATGGTTTCGTTGCCCGATGTCGGAGCCGTACTGTCTACACCAATAAAGAACCCGTTTCCGGGATTATTCAGAAAATATTCAACCGAAACCATTACTTCGGTAATATTACCCGGCAGTACCGGAATCAGCGCTTCATCCTGAAAATATACGGTAAGCATTGTCGCTGTTTCTGAAGCATCGCCAATATTGATTAACGCACTGCTTGTCAATAGCACAAATTCATTTTCAAGCCCTGAACGGGTGTACAAATGTGCTATAAAGTCTGTTCCCGGGTCTGTTTCAGCACCAATAAATATTTCGGCACTTTGAATTTTACTGCTTTTGAAAAACGGATAAATCACACCAATCTGGTCTCCATTATTTGATTGACCTTCGTAAGAACACGTACTCCATTGCCCCGTAATGTGCTGGTTGTCGCGGGCGTACACCGATTGATCCAGCGCAGTTTGATACACCCGTTTATCATTCTCGGGGTTACCATCGGTGCCACCCACAGTACCTGCTGATATTTCGAAAGTAAAAACACTGTAGCTGACAGGGTTTTCCGGGTTAAATCCGAAATATGGATCGCCTGTATGTAAGGTATCAGACATTCCTGATTCAAGTGTTATGCTGCTGCTGGTACCTTCGTATATTTCGTCGGTGAAATCCCTGATTACACGAACCGAAAGACCCGTATTAATTTCGTCGGAACCCTGATTTTTGATAATTCCTGAGAATGACACAGGTAACATTTGATCACACAGCATATAGCAGGGTATACTGCCAAAAAAACCGGTTGAGCCATATACCGTATTTACCGAAAAAAAGTTGATTCTGGCATCGGACAATTCTGCGTCAACAGCGTATTCTTCCAAAAATGCAGGATATTTTTGGGCATCAGACTCAGTGGTAGAATCTGTATTTACGGATTTACCAGGATCAGGTTCATGTTGATTTTGGGAATGTAACGACAACCCGATGAACATAGTCAACATCAAAAGGTGTATCTTAATCATAAAAATGAATTTCGGAAAGAAATTATTGCCACCAAGTTACAAATTTTTACTACGTAAATTATTCAAAAGGCTGAAATATTTTTTCAATTCAATTTTTTCCTGTCATTGCATTCCGCAAATCATCAGGGACTGGCCAAATTATCAACACCCATACACCTTGCAATAATCTGTCAATTCCTAACCTGAGGCTTCCGAGGTGTCCATTTCTATCTATAGTCAAGTTGCTGTGTAACCCAGCGTGTTTACATTTCATCGCCGCCTTCGCCTTCGCGGTCGCCGCTTTTATCTTTTCGGCGGTTATAATCGTTCAGCCGGTAGGTTACTGTAATATTAAAGGTGGGCGACTTGCGCTTCATCGAGTTAAACGAATAGAACTGTGCCGTTTCCTGCAGTTCTTCGTGACCCATGGTTCCAAAAATATCGCGCAGGTTAAATGTAAGCGATAGTTTATTCTTCATAAAATCCTGACGGAAACCCACGCTAACCATGCCCATGCCTTTACTGGTACCTTGCGAGGTTATGCTGTTACCCCTTATAAAACCACTCAGCTGAAAACTGGTTCCTGTTTTCTTAATTTTAAATGTATTGTTCATGCGCGCGCCCCAGGTAAAGGTATTGTTACTGGCCGAATTGGTTCCCGATTCTGCAATAATCTCGTAATAATATCCATCACCGCTCAGGTTCATATTCCACCATTGAGTAAGGTTAACATTGGTAGTGAGTTCGAGACCTGCCGACAAATCTTTCCCGATATTTTCGAAAGTACTGATCATAATTTCGGGGTTATCGGTACTGACCACTTTTACCCTTTCGAATTTATTGGTAGTACGCCGGCAAAATGCTTCAAGCGATACAAAATTGCTCTTAAACCTTTTCTGAAGGTTTAGTTCTATGGCATCGGTATATTCGGGTTCAAGCATTGGGTTTCCCTGGCGGATATTATAGGCATCGGTAACTTCGGGATACGGGTCGAGGAAATAGTTCATCGGCCGGTTTACCCTGCGGCTGTAACTGCTCATCGCTTGCATATCCCACGGCAGTTTATACGACAAATGCAAGGTCGGGAAAATATTAAAATCGGTAAAATGGGTATTCACCGGCACCAGCACTTCATCCTGATCGAAAAAGCGCGATGTATATTCGCTGCGTACACCCAACATATACCCGAACTTACCGGTTTCATTCGAAAAAGTAACATAACCCGATTGTATGTTCTGATTAAAAACATAATCGTTTTGCAGGCTGTCAGTCCATTGGCTGTCGTCAAACAACTGATAGTGATAATCGTTGCTGCTCCAACGTTGCTTCACCTGATATCCCGCTTCGAGTTTACCGGCACTGAACAAAGGCAGGATATAATCGACCTGTCCCCTCAGGTTTTGTGTTTCCGAAATTTCGAGTGTACGATATTCATCGGGACTTCCGGCAACAATATACTGGGTGTAATGGTTGTTTTCATCATCGTTATCAAAATCATAATAGGCGTATGCAGTAATCTCGTGTCCCTGCTTTTTAAATTTATGCTGATAATTCAGGTCGGTCGAATAATACAAGCCTTCGCGCTTTGAGTCATTGACATTATAATATTTCAGGTAGTCGTCGGTAATTCCTTCTCGTATCCAATACGACTCAATTGAGTCGGTCGATCCGCTGTTCATGCCATCCAGCCCGACATATCCCGAAAAGGTAAGTACATTATTGGGGTTAATAAAATAATCGAATCCGGCCCGCAACTTTCCATCAGTACGTCCCCTGTTGCGCGACGATACAGTTTCAACGGTAAGAGTATCAGTTACATAGGTTCTTCTCAAACCGTAACTGCTACCCTTATTCTGTCGGTCATTATAATTCCCTCCTACAAAAAAATTAAAATTGGTAGTCCGCATATTCACCAGAAAGTCGCCTCCCAGGGTATTGAACGACCCGTATGAAGCGGAAAACAACCCATTTATTCCCTGCCGTTTGTCTTTTTTCAGGATCACATTAATAATACCGCCCACACCGTCAGGGTCATACTTAGCCGAAGGGTTGGTTATTATCTCGATGCTTTGTATGGTTCCGGCCGGTATCTGCTGTAAAGCTTCGCTTCCCTGAATGGGACTGGGACGGCCATCAATCATTACTAAAAAATTACTGCTTCCTCTGATACTTACGTTACCATCAATATCGGTTTGTACCGATGGAGTATTTTCAAGGACATCAACCGCTGTTCCACCCGCTGCATTCAGGTCTTTGTCGGGTGTAATCACCTTGCGGTCGAGTTTATATTCAACGCGTGCATTTTCGGCTTCCACCACAGCCTCATCGAGCATTTCGACAGTGATATCAAGTTTTATTTCACCCAGATTTACATCTTTGCTATCGGGTTTCACCACAAAATTGCCAATCTTAAATTTGGTATAGCCAATAAACTCAGCAATCCCGTAATAACGTCCGTATCGCACACCCGTAATCGTAAAAAAGCCTTTTTTATTGGTAATACCACCGGTAACCAGACTCGAATCACGCACCGAGTAAATGCTGATGTTTGCGTACTCAACCGGCTGTTTTGTTTTTGCATCAACCACCTGACCCGATATTGTTCCATCGGCAGGCATGTCGCGCCCGCCCCGGTTTCCCTCCTGTGCCGACAAGTGCAGGTTTGTAAAAACAAAAATCAACAAACCGCATGCAATAATAAATTTTTTCATAAGAATTTTAAATAAAGACTTTTGATGAAAAACCAATGTGATGGTTTAATCGGTTCGGGTAAAATTTGTTGTGATAAAAAAACACCGTTTACACTTCAGCCAAAATAACCGTGGTGTTTTCGTGGTTCTCGATTACTCCGCCTTGAATTTCGAAGAATTTTTCGCCTTCGTTTTCGGTAACAAGCCTGATGGTACCGGCCTGAAGGGTCGATACCACCGGGGCATGGTTCACCAGCATCTGGAAGCGTCCTTTGGTACCGGGAACTTCAATCAGACTGGCTTCACCCACAAAAAGTGTTTTGTCGGGGGATAATATGGTAAGTTTCATAGCCATTATTCTTGTGCTTCAGCAATCATCTTTTCACCTTTGGCAATGGCTTCTTCGATGGTTCCCACCAGCAGGAATGCATTTTCGGGATATTTATCCACATCGCCATCGAGAATCATCTTAAAGCCCTTGATGGTGTCTTCGATTTTCACAAAAGCACCCGGGATATTGGTAAATGCCTCTGCTACGTGGAAAGGTTGCGACAGGAAGCGTTGTACCCTACGGGCACGATGTACAATAATTTTATCGTCTTCCGAAAGTTCGTCCATACCCAGAATGGCAATAATGTCCTGTAGTTCGGTATATCGCTGTAAAATCTGAATAACACGTTGTGCGGTATCGTAGTGATCCTGCCCTACCACCTCAGGGGTAAGAATACGCGACGAGGAATCGAGCGGGTCAACGGCAGGGTAAATACCCAGCCCGGCAATTTTTCGGCTCAATACCGTAGTGGCATCCAGGTGAGCAAAGGTAGTGGCGGGAGCCGGGTCGGTAAGGTCGTCGGCAGGCACATAAACCGCCTGTACCGAGGTAATCGAACCATGCTTTGTGCTGGTGATACGCTCCTGCATTTCGCCCATTTCGGTAGCCAGTGTAGGTTGATAACCCACTGCCGAGGGCATACGCCCCAACAAAGCCGAAACTTCGGAACCGGCTTGTGTAAAACGGAAAATATTATCAACAAAGAATAAAATATCGCGGCCACCGCTTTTTTCGTCTCCATCGCGGAAACTTTCGGCAATGGTAAGACCCGACAATGCAACTCGGGCACGGGCTCCGGGAGGTTCGTTCATCTGCCCGAACACCATCGAAAGCTTTGAGTCTTTAATGGCTTCCTTGTCAACCAGACTCAAATCCCAGCTTCCTGATTCCATCGATTTTTTGAATGCTTCGCCATATTTCACAATATCGGCACCTATCATTTCGCGCAGCAGGTCGTTCCCTTCGCGAGTACGTTCGCCCACACCCGCAAAGACCGAGAGGCCATCGTAACCTACTGCGATATTATTGATAAGTTCCTGAATCAATACGGTTTTACCCACGCCGGCACCACCGAACAGACCAATTTTACCCCCTTTGGCATAGGGTTCAATCAGGTCGATTACCTTAATACCGGTAAACAACACTTCAGAAGTCGTGGTTAATTGCTGAAACTTCGGTGGGTCACGGTGAATGGGGTATCCATCGGCATTATCAAGTGTTTCCATACCATCAATCGTATTGCCTACCACATTCATAAGGCGGCCTTTTACCTGATCGCCAATCGGCATACGGATAACACCTCCTGTGGCATAGGCTTTTGTGCCGCGCGACAGCCCGTCGGTGCTGTCCATTGCAATAGCACGAATGGTGTGTTCACCAATGTGCTGCTGACATTCAACAATAAGAATACTGCCATCGTCGCGTTTGATTTCGAGGGCATCAAAAATTTTGGGCAATTCAGAACCACTGCGGTCAAAACTGATATCCACCACCGGGCCGATAACCTGTACAATTTCACCAACTATTTGCGCCATATTGTTGTTTTTTATGAATCAAACAAATGTAAAATAAAATTTTCTCTTTATGAATAGTGGTAATAAAAATCCAAAAAAAATGAAGATTATTTGCAATCGCCTAATAATTCCTGTGTTCAAGCTTTGATATCAGTGATATAAGCACTTCTTTCCGCTCGCTTTCTAAGGGCAATAGCCGCAAACTTTCGTAAGCCTGAGCGAAATAATGTGCAATAGTCAGTCGGCAGTTCTCGTCAACACCCAGTTTTTTATAGATAGCACTTACGGCATGAATTTTCCCCTCCGGCTCACAGCACGTATTGCTCAGCCACGATTTCAGTTGTACAAGGGTTTCTCCGTCAGCTTTCTGCAAAGCCGACACCAACAGGTAGGTTTTTTTGTTTGCCACAATATCTCCGCCGATGTTTTTCCCAAACACGTCAGGATTACCAAAAACATCCAGATAGTCGTCCTGTAGCTGAAATGCCAGGCCTAGATTTATCCCAATGCTATACATGCGGTCAGCCATTTCGGAGGAAGCCCCTCCTGCAATAGCTCCAATTTTCAGACTACAGGCAATCAGTACTCCCGTTTTAAGACGTATCATCTCGATGTATTCTTCGAGACCAACATTGTCGCGGGTTTCGAAATCCATGTCAATTTGTTGTCCTTCGCAAATTTTCAATGCAGTGTCGCTAAATACTTCGAGGCATTCGCTTGCACGTTCAGGGATTCGGGCAATGTGCTGATAGGCAATTATCGACATGGCATCGCCCGAGAGCAGGGCAATATTTTTATTCCATCGCGCATGAACCGTGGGCATACCCCTGCGCATCTGGGCGTGATCCATGATGTCGTCGTGCAACAAGGTGAAATTGTGAAAAATTTCGATTCCGGCAGCAGCATCAATGGCATTTTTACAATCATCCTTAAACATCTCGCAGGCCATAAGCACGAGAATGGGGCGAATGCGTTTTCCTCCTACCGACAAAGCATATTCTACGGGAGCATACAAGTTTTGAGGACTTTTTTTGCACTGATAATTTGCAAAATAGTCGTTTACAATGTCATGCAATGCTGCGAAACTGTGCATCAGTGCTGGCCGTTGAGTTCGAATAAGCCCTTACTGAGTATTGCCTTAATGCCGTCTTCAAGACTCAACAGCGGGCGCCCAAGCACATTGCGCATGATTTTGTTATCGGGGCAGCGACGCGTCATATCCCCTTCGGGCAAAGGAGGCAAATGGACAATCTTCGATGATGAACCGGTAATTTGAATTACCGTTTTTGCCAGATCGAGAATGGTAGTTTCGTGATCATTGCCAATATTAATCACATCGTTGATGTGCAAATCCTGGCTGGCAATTTTCACGCAGGCTTCTATATTATCATCGATAAAACAGAAAGTACGGGTTTGCATACCATCGCCAAAAATGGTGATATCCTGATTGTTGAGTGCATAGTAAATGAATTTCGAAATTACAAAATCCTTACTTTGTTTTGGTCCGTAGGTATTGAAGAACCTG
>JAGOEF010000248.1 GCA_017997855.1 Bacteroidales bacterium | reverse complement strand
ATACAATGGGTTGAGGAGCGGTCGCGCTTCAATGCTGACAAGTTTAAGTACACCAATTCGAAGGAAAACGATTTCTGCCCCTCGGTAGTTGAAAAAGACGGTTACGATCACCTCTATTTTTCGTCGATGCGCAAAGAATCGAAAGGAAAAAAGACCAGTACCATTACCGGTGAAAAGTTTTCCGATTTATTTGTCATTAAACTCGACAAACAAGATAAATGGAGTGAGGCCGAAGCGCTCGATTCGCTGAATACCGAGTTTGACGAAGGCTCTTCGCACCTGGCTAACGACGGACGTGATCTGTATTACACATCCTGCAAGAAAGAAAAAGGCAAAAAACTGGGATGTCAGATTTTCAAAGCCACCAAAGTCGATGGCACCTGGATGAATCCCGAAAGAGTCAACATACTTGCCGACAGTATTTCGTTCGGACATCCTGCCCTATCACCTGATGGCAACACCTTGTATTTCTCCTCGCGCAAAGACGGAGGATTTGGTGGTGCCGATTTGTGGTACTGCGAAAAAGAAGGTTCCGATTGGGGAAAACCCAAAAATATGGGGCAGCAAATTAATACCAAAGGTGATGAACTGTTTCCTTTTGTCAGGGCTGATGGTGTACTATATTTCAGCAGCGACAGACACCCGACCATGGGAGGACTTGATATTTTTAAAGCCTACAAAGACGAAAACAAAAAATGGGTGGTTGTTAATTTGAAACCTCCGTTCAACAGCAATGGAAACGACTTTGGAATTTACTACTATGCCGACAAAGACAAGGGCTATTTCACAACCGACCGTCGCGGTTCAAAAAAAGAAGACATATATTATTTTGAAAAGCCTCCGGTTGTTTTTGCATTTACCGGTGTTGTGAAAGACCTCGATTCGAAAAAAATGCTTGATTCGGCAGTGGTAATCCTCTACGGCAGCGATGGCTCGATGTTTTCCGACACCACCAGCCTATCCGAAGAGGGTAAATTCAATTTTAAGCTGAAAGGCAAAACCGATTATGTTTTTGTGGTTACTAAAAACGGGTATTTCAATGGAAAAGGCCGGTTAAGCACCGACACCCTCGACTTCGATTACACATTCGAGCGGGAAGTAATGCTCGAAACCACCAATAAAACATTCGAAATTCCCAATATTGAGTTTGAATTTGGTAAATGGACGCTTGCCGAAACTTCGAAATCGAACCTGAATCAGGTAATCCGCCTGATGCAGGACAATCCGAATCTGGTAATTGAACTTTCGGCACACACCGATATGGTGGGAACCGAAGAATCGAATCTCGAACTCAGCAATAAACGTATCGAATCGGTGCGTCAGTATCTTGTTGAAAACGGAATACCTGCCGGTAGAATGAAAGGTGTCGGGTATGGAGAATCGAAACCCAAAGTTATCAGACGATACGATGCCAACTATCCATGGTTGCAGGTGGGAACCGTGTTGGACGAAACCTATATTATGTCGCTCGACAAAGAGCAACAGGCCGTTGCCAACCAAATGAACCGGCGCATTGAATTCAAGGTTATTGGTAATAATTATATTCCCGATCTGGATTAAGATGGTATGATTTTGGATATTCACCGACCATAATGTTTTTTTTTGAAAATGTTCTGAATATGAGAATGAAAGTTTTTTTGATTATTACAGTCGCAGTACTAGCCGGTGCAAGTATTCCCGCAAGGGCACAGGTTAAAAACGGATATCACGACAAGCTGGCAGCCTTGTACGAAGCAGGCCAGTATCAGGATTGCGCTTTTAAGGCAGAAAGGATGTTGCTGAAAGAAAAATATAAAAGCGACCCGGAAGTGCTTCTTTACATTGCCATTTCGTACAATAAAATTTATTTGATGACCAAGGCTGATGAGACGATTATCACCGAAGATCCCGAATATGCCAAGGCTTATGATAACGCGTTGAAATATGCCATCGATGCAAAAAAACGCGACCGCAAAGGGGGTGAATTTTTTCCCGACAACAACGAGCTGCTCGAAGAAATTGTGTACTCCGGATTACCCATTGCCGATCAATACCTTCTGGAGAAGCGGTATTCCAAGGCTCAGTCGCTTTTTCGCAAGTTCTTAAGGCTCGTCGACAACAAACATATAACATTCATTAAAGGTGTTCTCGACTTATACGGTCTCGACAAGGTTGCTGCCAACGAAGCGTTTACCGAGTTTTTTACAGCGTTAAATTCGAATAGTATCCCCAAAAACGAGAACACCGAATATCTGATGCAAAAGGGATTTGTGATGTATTATGACTTTCTGATTGCAGAAGATTCGGCGTATCTTGCCGACAGTGCCAAATACATTCTTCGTCAGGGGCTGAAACTGTTTCCCGACGATTACGAAATCAACCAGCGCCTCTTTCCGCAAAACAAGGCAAACTGATGATTGGAATTATTGGTGGTACTGGATTGGAACAACCCGGATTCCTGAACTTTGATTCAGAAACCGTTGCGGAAACCGAATTCGGAAAACCTTCGTCAGCAATAAAGCATGCGGTATTTGAAGGCAGAAAAATTGCCTTTATCTCACGCCATGGCTCGCATCACGAAATTACACCCACCGGGGTAAATAACCGTGCCAACATAGCAGCCCTCAAAAACGCAGGATGCAGTTGCATAATTGCTACAACTGCCTGCGGAAGCCTCAGGCACGAAATCGGGCGCGGAGATTTTATTGTACCTGATCAGTTTATCGATTTTACCCGTTTGCGCAAACTCAGTTTCTTCGATAGTTTCGAAAATATTGGCATGCAGCATACCCCCATGGCCAACCCGTTCAGCGAAAGCCTGCGGCAACAGTTACAGGCGGCAGCACAGCATTTCGGGTATCGCTGCCACGATAAAGCCACCGTGATTACTATCGAAGGTCCGCGCTTTTCGACCTTTGCCGAGTCGCAGATGTTCCGGCAGTGGGGCGCCGACATCATTAATATGAGTACTGCCCCCGAAACAATCCTTGCCAATGAAGCTGGTATTCCCTACGCAGTGCTGGCCCTTTCGACCGATTACGATTGTTGGAAAACCGACGAAAAACCCGTCAGTCTCGAAGAGGTAATTGCCACATTCAGGAGCAATATTCCCAAAACCATTCAGGTATTGTCGGAATTTATCAGAAATTACCATGACTGTGGCCAATAATTGGATGATGGCCGACGGAAAACTGATCTCTGCCGGCCCTGATGAAATAACATCAACCGATGGTATAGCTTACGAAGTTATCCGCATTATCGACGGCAAACCACTTTTCTTGCACGACCACATCCTACGCATGTCCAACTCGCTCGATAAACCGGAATTGGCCAATTGGTACATGCAAATTCTTCAGACAAAAATCATTGAATTGATTGATGCCATTGCGCTAAGCAATGGAAATCTAAGAATTGACGCAAGCCATGTAAATAATTTTCATTACCAGATACAACAAATTCCACATCATTATCCCAGCGATGGCGAATATGTGCATGGCGTACGCGTTGCCCTGCTGCACGCCGAAAGATCACGGCCCGGTCAAAAAATCTGGAATCAGCAACTCCGCAATCAGGCCAACGAAATGATATCGGCACAGGGCATTCGCGAAGTGCTTCTCGTAAATCGTAACAACGAAATAACCGAAGGCAGCCGCTCGAATGTGTTCTTTATTTCGGGAAATAA
>JAGOEF010000247.1 GCA_017997855.1 Bacteroidales bacterium | reverse complement strand
GCCTGAGTGCTTATATTCCCGGATTATGTAACACCGATAAAAGCAAAATCACGGTTAAAGATGCGATGATGCATCAGGCTAAATTAACTCCATGGATTCCATTTTACACCAGAACCACCAGAACCGATTCGTTGCGGCAGGTGTATTATTCAGCCAAATTCTCGAAAGACTTTACGCTACAGGTAACCGAAGAAATGTACTTAAGAGGCGATTACCGCGATACAATATTTGACGAAATTTACAAATCACCATTGCTATCGAAAAAGGAATACCGTTACTCTGATTTGGGACTGATTTTATGTGGCGAAATGATATCGAAAATTGTGGGAACCAGCCTTGACAATTATGCGAGAGAAAGTTTTTATCGCCCGTTGGGGGCCAATTATACCTGCTTTAATCCATTGAATTATTTCGACATTTCGAGAATTGCCCCTACTGAGAACGATACCATCTTCAGGAAAAAGCAGGTGCATGGGTATGTTCACGATCAGGCTGCGGCTATGTTTGGGGGCGTGGCTGGCCATGCCGGACTGTTTTCGAATGCCATTGATATGGCGAAACTTTGTCAGATGCTGCTTAATAAAGGTGAGTATGGTGGAGTGAGGTATATTCAATCATCAACCATAGAACTCTTCACAAAGACCGATGAAAAATCGCCTAAAAACCGGCGCGGTATCGGTTTTGATAAACCGATTATGTCCGACAGGGGATCAGGACCTGCCTGTAAATCAGCATCTGCATCGAGTTATGGACACAGTGGATTTACCGGGACGTATTTTTGGGTTGACCCCGAAGAAGATTTAGTGTATGTTTTTATCAGTAATCGGGTTTATCCCATTGCCGAAAACAATAAAATTATATCTTTGGGCATCAGAACAAACCTTCATCAACTGATGTATGAATCAATAATAACCGATAGTGTAGCACAAAAATGAAAGCAATCCGTTTATTAGTTTTAACCACCTTTTTTCTATTCCCGGTTTGTTTTCTTCATGCGCAATACCTCGAAGATTCTCCCACTCCGAAGCAACGCATTTTTTACGGTGGTAATTTCGGGATGAACTTCGGTACAGTTACCGTACTCGATATATCGCCTGAAATCGGATACCGGATATCAAACCGTTTATCGGCCGGGCTGGGCGCTACGTACATCTATTACCGCGATAATGTCAGCGACGAAGTATTTAATATCTGGGGATTGCGCCAGTTTGCCAGCTTTACTCTGATTAAAGACTTTTCGAATATTCTCCCGTTTGGAACCGAAACAGGTGGTTTACTTCTGTATGGTGAATTGAACTCAATGAACCTGTACAATTCATTTTTAAACCCATCGGAACCGGGGCGTTACTGGGTTGTTAGCCCCTTGGCCGGACCTGCCTATCAATTGCGCATCGGTGCACGTTCTTATATGCTGATAATGCTATTATACAATTTCAACGAAACCACGCGTTCACCCCTCGATAACCCCGTTTTTAGAATAACCCTCCAGTTTTAACCTGCAATAACTGTTTTTTGGTTCAAATAATTGAGGATGGGTATTATTATTTTTTAATATCTTTACGGAGTAAAAAATACAGACAATGAAAATAAAAAACGACAGTACTGTTAAATTGGCTTACACGCTGTTTTTCGATGATTACGACGGCGATGTTTTCGAAGTGGTAACCGAAGAAGAACCCGTTGAGTTCAAGCTGGGTTCAGGCGATATGCTCGAAGAATTTGAGAAGAGAATTTTGGGATTACAGGCCGGCGATGAGTTTAAGTTCATGATTAATATGGATGATGCTTACGGCGAAGAAGATGAAGAAGCTATCGTTGAAATGCCGTTGAGTATGTTCGAAGATGTTCCACGCGAAGACCTTGAGCCCGGTAATGTAATTCCGCTCGAAGACGAAGAAGGAAACGAATTCGAAGCATTGGTAATCGATATTGACGAAGAAAATATAACACTCGATTTTAATCATCCATTAGCCGGAGAAGATTTGTATCTGGTTGGGAAGATACTCGAAGTGAAGTAATCGGTTCAGTTTACAAGTTTCTGTTCCCGTGATAAAAATGTCCGGCGACGACCAGCATGCATTCGAAGAAATGATGTCGCTGGCTCGTCAGCAACCCGATAGGTTTTGTGTAATCGAAGCCCAGGTTGATGTGGCTACCCAGATGGAGTTTTTCGATTTATCGGCTACACTCAGCGAAAAGGAAGATAAGCGCAGCACAGATACGCTTCTCGGATTGTTGTATGATGTGGATTCCGACGAAGAAACCACTAAGGAAATACTGGTGCTGCTAGCCGGCAAGAGCGAAGATGTGGCTGCTTTCAGGGCTATCGAAAGTTACCTCGAAATAACTACTGCCTATCTCAGACCATGGTGTATGCTGGCATATCAGCAGGCCAGACTAATGCTCGAGGCCTCCTTGCTCGAAGAATCAAAGATTTTTATTTCCTCAGCGTTGGGAGGAAAGGCAAACAAAATCAGATATTCCGTGGCTTTGCGATTGAAAACCAGAAATGAATTTGATTCCTTTCAGAAAGACATTACCGAAAAGGAGCTTGCCTATTCGCTCAGTAAAGCCGAAAGTGTGCTCGAATCGGTTACATTCAGCGAAAATACGGCTTTTGTAAGTTGCCTGATACCCATATTTGTGTACCTGCAGCCCATTTTCGACGGGGCTATCGAAGAAATTAATCAGTATGGCGATTTCTTGAGTAGCAAGTGTATAATTACAAACGAGAAGTTTCTGACTCTTGCCGATTTAGATGGACTGGATTCCGCACTTACAGGAAAATAAATCAGAGTGTCAGATCTTTATTATCGTTCAGCCACGAATCTATCAGTTGTTTTAAATCGCCCGATGGCTTGGGTGCATTGGTGTTTACAATGTTGCCCTTATGGTCTATCAGCATAAAGCGTGGAATACTATTTATGTTGTAAGCATCGCACAAGGTATTGTTCCATCCCTTGGCAAACCATTGATTCCCTGTAAGCTTGCTATTCTCTACTTCGGCAATCCAGCTTTCGTAACTATCATCAACCGAAATAGCCACAAAGGCCACCGGCTTGTTACGGTATTCTTTTTTGAGCTTTTCGATGTATGGAATTTCACGCATACAAGGGCCACACCACGATGCCCAAACATCAACAACAATGAGTTTTCCTGCAAACTCACGTAAATCGTGTGTTTTACCATCACCGTCGGTGCATGTGAAGCTGGGCGCCGGTAATCCCGGAGCCAGTTGCATCCATTTATCGTAGATAGCCTTTATTGCCTTTTTATGCTGCTCGTTGTTACTGAGCGAAAGGAATTCTTCATAATTCATTTCCAGATCGTTGGGCCCCATGTATAGCAAAAAGTCATTCAATTTTGTGAAGTAAAGGTATTCGATGGTTTTTTTATCAGAAAATTCAGTCTGAATCACTTCGAAAACAAATTTCATGTACTGTGCTTCGTTGCTAAGCTGCGATTTTTGTTTGGCACTTTCGCTATTGGCTTTCCAATCGACATACAACGATGCAAACGAACGAAATTCATGCAATTCACTATTTTCCGGTTTGCTTAAATTGATGTCTTTCATAAACTGATAAAACTCCGTTTTTTCCTGTTCCGACAATTGGTCGCTGTAATCGATGAAGCTGCTGTAGCCCAATTTTGTACCAGCCAGCATAAATTGTAACCTTAATTTTTCGTTA
>JAGOEF010000246.1 GCA_017997855.1 Bacteroidales bacterium | reverse complement strand
TATCATCAACAAGGCCGTAAACATCCACATTTTTAATGGTATTGCTTACTACGGTTGACTTAGCCCTATAATTTTCGACTATGGCGATTTTCTCCTTTACCTGTTGTGCCTTTTCGAATTGCAGCTGGCTGGCATAATGCTGCATTTCGTTATGCAGATAGGCAATGGCTTCGGTTAGTTTTCCGCGGATAATTACCCGGGCGGCTTCGATGGCAGTGGCATACTCACTGCGACTTTGTAGTCCGACACAGGGAGCCTTGCAATTGCCAATGTGATATTCGAGACAGACGTCAAATTTACCGGCGGCAATCTTGCTTTCGCTTAAAGCCAGCCGGCATGTACGGGGCCGGTAGAGTATCCTGAGCAGCGAAATCAGGGTTTTAATAGTATATAACGAAGTATAGGGACCGTAAAAATCGCCTTCGAAGTCGCTTTTGTTGCGTGTGTATAAAATTCTGGGGAATTCCTCGCGCGTAACACAAATCCAGGGGTAGGTCTTGTCGTCTTTCAGCAGTACATTGTAACGGGGCTGCCATTGCTTTATCAGGTTATTCTCGAGCAATAAGGCATCGCTTTCTGATGCGACCACCATGTGTTCGATTCGGAATATTTTTTTTACCAGAACACGGGTTTTGTTGTTTTCGTGGTTTTTTGTGAAATATGAACTGACGCGTTTTTTTAAGTTTTTTGCTTTCCCAATGTAAATAATAACACCTTCTGAATTAAAAAATTTATAAATACCCGGATTTGAAGGCAGGGCTTCAACCTGAGATTTTATGTCGTTGCTGAATGCTGCCTGCATGATATTTATCCCTGAATGATTGCTTCAATTCTGCATAACGCCAGCGAACCGGAATATCCGTAAACGGTACAAGCCAAAAAACCGCCTTTTCGGGCGATGCCCAGCAAACCCAGTCCAGCATTTTTACTGGTTTCAACCGATACCTGCAAAACCCCATGATATGCCGAAGTCACCTCATTATTATTCATTAATGCAATTTTCTGTATCCTTTCCGAAAGTGCTAACGCATCATCGGTTGGCAGTAAATTCTCGGTAATCAACCGAATGGTTTTACGGGTCAGCGAAAACCGGATTTCCAACAGGTTCTTGTCGCTATGTTCCGCGATTCCATGTTGCAGCATATTACTGATTAACTCGTTCGAAACCCATACTATTTTCCGCAACAGCAACTTACTGCATCTGCTGAGTTCCTTCGAACCGGAGAGCTGCGCCAGCAAGGTGGAATGATTTACTTCAACCGAATCTCCGGAGTAATGTATCAGCACCACTTCGTCTGCCGGAGTCTGGATGGGTTTCTTTAGGTTCATCAATTACTCGATTCTCCGGTAAAAGTATGAATTTTTTGGGGAAATCAGAATACAGAAGTCAGAATACAGAATTCAGAAGGGGCGACCGGGAATGAAATAGCATCATTCTATGATTGGAATATTCGAATTTTCCCGGAAAAGCAGCATTCTATCGCATAGCGAAAAGCCCCTTCTGAATTCCTCTAATTTCTCTTATTGCCCAATAATCTGCGCTCAGGCCAATGCTTTACCATTCCTTCTGCACCCGCACCCTCTGCACCCTGGCTTTTTCTTTCTGCAGCTTTTCCTGAAGGTCTTTTTCGTCCTGTTCCATGGCATTCAGAATACGTTCGGCATCTTCTTTCGAAACCTGATCCTGCTGTTGTTGCTGCTGCTGATTTTGTTTGTCCTGATTTTTATCGTTTTGCTGCTGCTGTTGTTGTTGCTGCTGGTTGTTGTTCTGACCCTGACCACCGCTGCCACCGCCCGATTGCTGCTTTGCCTGCATGTATTGGGCTACGCTCAGATTATAACGTGCATCGTTATTATCGGGGTTCAGGATTATGGCTTTTTGCAATGCATCGATGCTTCTGGCATAATCGCCGGCCTGCAGCAGCGAGGTACCCAGATTATACCATGCGGTCGATTGTTCCTTGCCCGAGCGGGCTGCCAGCATATATCCCGAGTATGAATTCGATGCATCTTCATATTTCTGCTGGCGGAACGAAGCAGCACCCATGTTATTTCGCACCTGATACTGATCGGGTTGCATTTCGGAGGCTTTTTTAAAGGCAATTTCGGCATCAGCAAATTCCTTTTTTTCGTAGTGACGATTCCCTTCCCGGATATACCTGCGTTCGGCCTGTGCCGATACATTCAGTTGCAACAGACTGAAGCATGTAACAATCGCAATGGTTTGAAAAGACTTAAGCATATCAGTTTCCAACTTTAAAAATATCAATTCTCGATTTTTTTCGTGTTATGCGATCCGAAATAAACAGTTCTGCCAACAACAACAGCAGCGCCAATGCAGCCGGGTAGGCAAATTTTTCGTCGTAATCGGAATATTGCTGCGATGTAGTTGTGGTTTGCTGCATTTTGCCAATTTCTTCGCTGATTAATTCAATTCCTGAATTACTGCTTCCTGTGCGAACATAAATGCCATTTCCTGCAAGGGCAATGTTTTTAAGTCCCGCTTCGTCGAGTTTCGACATAACGACATTGCCGCTGTTGTCTTTCAGAAATCCGTTCCCATCCGGTGCAGGGACAGGTTGACCGTTTGGAAGCCCCATTCCAACGGTGTGTATCACAATTCCTTTTTCGGCTGCGGTTTTTGCCGACGACACAGGGTCATCTTCATGATTTTCGCCATCAGTAAAGATTACAAGTACTTTACTGGTTTGATTTTCGGAAGTGAACGAGCGGACAGCCATGTCGATAGCCGAACCTATGGCTGTACCCTGTTTGGGAACCATCGCCGGGTTTATCGTACTCAAAAACATCTTGGCGGATGCGTAATCGTTGGTTA
The DNA here is from genome assembly GCA_017997855.1 of Bacteroidales bacterium. Next base: position 856 of record JAGOEF010000246.1, on the reverse strand, counting down.
CCGGTAACTGCACATAAGCATCTCCGGCAAAAACAATCAAGCCAATTTTATCGTTCTGAAGTTCAGAAATCAATTTTTCCACCGATTTTTTAGCCCTTTCAAGACGATTGGGTTTCACATCGCGGGTGAGCATACTATTAGACACATCAATAGCAACAATCATCTCAATGCCGTTTCGCTTAACTTCCATCAGGCTGCTCCCGAAGCGTGGCCTTGCAATGGCAATTACGATGAGACCAAAAGCCGAAAGCAGTAAAATAACTTTCAACCGCCTCAGGCTTTTCGAGACTTCCGGCATCAAACCGGCCACAACCTGCGGGTCGCCAAACTGTCGGATTTTTTTCTTCCTGTTACGCCTCGATACCCACCACAACAGAATAAAGCCCGGTATCAGCAACAGCAACCACAAAAATTCTTCGTTATGAAACTGGAACATAGCTTGTACCTCCTATGGCATGGGTTTGTAAATGGTCAATCGCAGCAATAATTCGAGCAGTAAGGCAAGCAAGGCAATAAATGCAAACCAGAAAAACCGCTCTTCGGGCTTGCTGTAGTCGGTAACCTGCAGTTTTATCTTCTCGAGCTGATCTATTTCGCTATACACTGCCTTAAGTGCTTCCTTATCTTCGGCACGGTAGTATTTCCCACCGGTGATGTCAGCAATCTGTTTGAGCACTTCTTCGTCGATTTTCACTTCCATATCGCGGTATTGGGTACCGAATGCTGTTTGCACCGGATAGGGTGCCATTCCCTGTCGGCCAACGCCTATGGTGTAAACCCTGATTCCAAAAGTGCGCGAAATTTCGGCGGCAGTCAGCGGTGCTACCGACCCACGGTTATTTACACCATCGGTGAG
>JAGOEF010000245.1 GCA_017997855.1 Bacteroidales bacterium | reverse complement strand
ACAGGTTTCGCAGCCGGGCGAGATACCCTGAATGCGATACCTCAAAATATCTTCATCATAGGCTGGTGAAACATTGTATATCATGAATTGAAGGAATGCTTCCCGGGCTATGGCTTTATCAATCTGATAATCGCCTGTAATATCGTTGGGGGTAATTTCGAAGCTATACGTATGATATCCGTCTTTACTGAAAGTAAACCGATAGGCGAGGGCCTGTGCAGCATCCGATTCAAAACTGAAGCTTCCGTCGGACCCGGTGCTTGTTGTGCCTAAAACCTGATACGAAGATAACATGCCGGAACTTACCTGGTTTATTTCTATCGTAACCTGCACATCTTCAAGGCTTACTCCGGTGATTAATTCGCTGACTGTGCCATGGAAAATATTTTTCTTCTCGGGTTTGCAAGCTCCCATACAAATTAACACAGGAAAGACGAAAAACAACAATGACTTTTTCATAATGTTCCTGCTATCTATGGTTTTCAGCCTTTTTGTCATGTCACACAATAATAATGGTAAAACAAACCTGAACATTTATGACAAATTTAACAAAGATTCACAATAATAATTTCTAATTTTGGTAAAAATAAAAACAATAAATTCACAAGTTATGAACCCATTACAACAACTGGAACCCGCATTGGTATGGAAGTATTTTGGTGAGATTACCCAGGTGCCCCGACCATCGAAACAGGAAGAAAAAATCATTGAATATCTGTTGCAGTTTGGTGCAAAGCACAATCTCGCCACAAAACGCGATGCAGCCGGAAATGTATTAATTGCTAAAACTGCTACCAAAGGATACGAAAACCGCCCGACCGTGGTTCTTCAAAGCCATATGGATATGGTTTGTGAAAACCTTTCCGGTGTAAAGATCGACTTTAATAACGACCCGATACAGGCTGTAATCGACGGCGAATGGGTTAGGGCAGAAGGTACTACCCTGGGTGCCGACGATGGTATCGGAATGGCAGCCCAGTTAGCCATTCTGGCTTCCAATAACCTGGAACACGGTCCGCTGGAATGTTTGTTTACAGTTGACGAAGAAACCGGATTAACCGGTGCCTTTGCCATTGAAGAAGGCTTTATGACCGGAAAGATTCTGCTGAACCTCGACTCGGAAGACGAAGGCGAAATGTTTATCGGTTGTGCCGGTGGTGTCGATACCGTAGCTACTTTCGAATACAAAGCTAAACCGGTCGAAAAGGAATATAAAACTTATAAAATCGAAATTTCAGGACTGAAAGGCGGTCACAGCGGTGACGAAATTCATAAAGGATTGGGCAATTCGGTGAAAATTCTTGCCCGTTTCCTCTATGGTGTTACCGATAAATATCCGGTCAGGATTGCCCATATTGATGCCGGAAACAAACGTAACGCCATTCCGCGCGAAGCCGTTGCCACTGTATTGCTGAAGCCGAAATACGAGAAAATATTCATTGCCGACTATAAGAAATTCGTTTCCGAAATTCACAACGAACTCGAAAGGGTGGAACCCAAATTCGACATGAGCATTGCTGAAACCAAACCTGCCAAATTCTTTATCGATAAAGATACTCAGGAAGATTTGCTGCTGGCACTGATGGCATGCCCGCATGGTGTGATTACCATGAGTCCGGCAATAGAAGGCCTTGTTGAAACTTCCACCAACCTGGCATCGGTGAAAATGGACGCCGAAGCCAATACCATTGTAGTTACTACCAGTCAGCGCAGTTCGCTGGAATCAGGCAAACTGTATGTCCGCAATATGGTTCACAGCGTGTTTGAACTGGCCTGTGCCGAAATAGAACATTCTGACGGCTATCCGGGTTGGGCACCCGATCCCCGTTCGGCAGTATTGAAAGTAGCTGTGGAATCCTACGAAAAACTCTTCGGGGTTAAACCCGTTGTCCGGGCTATTCATGCAGGACTGGAATGTGGTCTTTTCCTCGAAAAATATCCCGATCTGGATATGATTTCGTTTGGTCCGACGCTCCGCGATGTGCATACACCCGACGAAAGGGTGCATATTCCTTCGGTCGAAAAATGGTGGAAACACCTTCTCGATGTGCTGAAGCAAATAAAATAGCAAATCATTGTAAATGGTAAATTAAGCTGTCGGAAAGGCAGCTTTTTTTTTATTTTGTCGTTATAGAAATAGTTATTACTTTTACATTTGTATTTGATAATTACTGGCCTGTAAACCGGAAACTATGGAGAAGAAAAAAAAGTACTCATTGTTTTTTGAAGCTTTGCGCGTGAATATGTTTGTGGTTTTTACCGCAGCTTTCATCTGGGCCCTTATTCAGGCCTTCGACCAGTTTAATCCGATAGATCAATTGTTTAACGACTTCGATTACACCGATTTATATTTTTCGAATTTCATATCCAAGGAAATGCCCCCCGATACAAATATTTATATTGTTAACATCGGAGGATATCCACTTGGCCGTCTCGACATCGCCCGTCAGATAAACGTATTACAGAAATTTGAGCCAAAGGTGATAGGCATAGATGCCGTTTTTGCCGAGCGAAAGGGTTTCGAAGACTTTGCCCTGAAAAATGCCTTGAATCAAAAAAACAATATTGTGCTTGGTGTTTTTGGCACTTACGATGGAGATAATCTGGTGGGTTATACACGCAGTAATCCGTTTTTTGGTGAGTTCCCGTTCGGACATCTTGAGTTTCAGGCATATCCAAAAACCACCCGCGATTTTGAGAAGTATATTATTGCCTACGATACCACGGTTAACGCCACAGTACCCGATATCATTAATGAGTATGCCGCCAGACTGCAATCATCGGTTTTTGTACCCTCCGAAAGCGACACAGTCGAAGCTGCCGAAGAAGTTGTAATTCCCGAGGAATCATCTTACGTATTTCCCGATACAGCCAACCTGACACAGATGCTCTTTGTTCAGTCGATGATGTATAAACCAAATAAAGGCTTTAAAGAAGTGAGGATAAATGCCTTTACCACCGAAATCATGCGACTGTATAATCAGGAAAAATACCAGAAATATATCGACAGGAACATGCGTGAAGAGATTATCTACTATCACGGTGGTTCGCAGCCATTTATCATATTCGAAGCCGAAGAAATTGTCGATACCAACGAAAACTTGTCTTTGATAAAAGATAAAATTGTGCTGATGGGTTATGTAAAACAAAACATGTATTCGCCCGGCGATACAGTGGATAGCCATTTTACACCCTTGAAACGTTCGCCCGACGGACATGCTGATGCAAAGGGAATTGAAATACATGCCCATATTTTAAGCATGATTTTGTCGGAAAACTACATTAATCACCTTCCGGGATGGACAAATTACATTTGGGCATTCCTCATTACACAGGCGTTTTTAATGTTCTTCTGTTATCTTTATGTGTACAAGACAAATTATTTTGACGTAATATCCAAACCGGTGCAATTTGTCGGAATCATTGTCGTACTATGGCTTACGTTTATTATATTTGACAGTTTTATGTTTAAAATCGACATGGTTCCTGCGGTAGTATCTCTGCTTTTATCAATTGAGGTATTATATTTGTATCAGGAGTCTCTTGAAATTTTAAGAATACGATCTTATTTAACTCAACACATAAACTTTGAAAACGATGAAAGCAAAATTACTATCGCGCGTCGGAAAATTTCTGGCTTTTTCCGCACTTTGTCTGAGCGCCGTAAGCCTGATGGGCCAAAATAGCGAATAC
>JAGOEF010000244.1 GCA_017997855.1 Bacteroidales bacterium | reverse complement strand
ATGCGGATTTTCGCCATAGCGCAGTTTATGCTGTGGTCCGCACGACTTGCGGAATTCGCTGTATTCACCATTATCGAACCAACTGAATATGGCTGCGTCGTAGTTTGAACTTACACTGAATGCCTCACGTGCAAACTGTCGGCGCGTATCTATATCGGTGGTTCCACCGTGTTCTTCGAGCAGGCTGAATAACTTGTTGTACTGGCCCCGGTGCGAAACAATCAATACATCTTCAAAGTTTTTAGCTGCAGCCCGAATCAGCGAAATACCGCCAATATCAATCTTTTCGATAATGTCCTCAGCAGCAGCACCTTTCGCTAAGGTTTCCTCGAAAGGATATAAGTCGACTACTACCAAATCGACAGGAGGAATTTCGTAAGTCTGCATATCGGCAATATCATCGGTATTTGAGCGGCGGGCCAGAATACCACCAAAAATTAATGGGTGCAGGGTTTTTACCCTTCCGCCAAGAATCGATGGATAACCGGTGATATCTTCAACCGCAGTTGCCTCAATTCCCAGTTCGTTGATAAACTTATGGGTTCCGCCGGTTGAGTAAATTTTCACTCCGCTCGAATCGAGTTTTTTAATAATATTCTCGAGTCCGTCTTTGTGGTACACCGAGATGAGGGCCGATTTTATCTGTTTGTTCATCGTGTTTAAATTTGCACGTAAAATTAATTTTTTCGCAGTTGTCTGTTACCCATATTCCCAATACTGCATGATTAAATTATCAACATCCTATTCACAAAACGGTTTACAATTTGCAAGCACTTAGCTATGGCTGTCGATGTATTTTTTGGTGAATAAATATAACTTTGCAGATGATGTACCCTACAAAAGCCATACTGATATTATTGCTGACATTGCCGATTCTTGATTTGCAGGGTCAGGATAGTACTCGCGTTGCCTACTCGTTTAACTACCGGTTTACCGATGGGATATACCTCGGATTTAATCAGTTCAGGAACAACCAACCCCTTCCGCCCGAGTCGGTAGTTTTCGAAAATTCCGGTGGAAAATACTCCGATGTGTATGACTTCATAGGCAATACAAAAGAAATCAGCTATTACAATGCAAATGGCAACCTCAGTACCATTGCGGTAAACAAAATATGGGGGTATTGCCGTAACGGGAAACCTCACATTAACTACATCAACGACTTTCGTCAGATTCCGTTTATTGGTTCGTTATGCCATTTTGTAGCTACCATAACCGTGTATTACGACAACAATCCGAACCTGTATTATGACCCATATTACTATAATGCTACCCCAAACCGGTATTATTCTACCGAAGCAGTTCAGGTACTCATTGATATGCAAACCGGAGATATCCTCGATTTCAACGAAGAAAACCTCGCTGTTTTATTACAGCGCGACGATAGCCTGGGTAAGGAATACTCCGAATTAAGTAAAAAGAAAAAACGTAAAATGCTATTTTATTACCTGAGACTATTTAACGAAAAGAATCCTTTATATATGCCCGTAAACCAGTAGATTATGAAAAATCACATCACCCTCTTAATTCTTATATTCCTGTTTGCAAGGCTTACAGCACAGGTAAGCATTCCGGTGGGTACACCCGCTCAAATCAGTAGTTTTATGAACGGGAAAACCTATGTGGTGCTCGAAAATTCAAAAATGAGTGATTACAACGATATCATAGAGGCATCGGTGAAGCAGGACTGGACTGTAAATCCGGTGGAATTTATCAGCATGCGCGACTTTGAAGCCCACCGAAATGAAAAAAACGCAAGTTTTCTGATGATAATGCAGGTAAGCTTCGACGCCGACAAAACCCAGACCTTGTTTGACTTTTTTGTCCTCGTAGCCGGTGGAAATTACAAAACCGTTAACGACATGCCCCTCTTGTGCATGGTACCACTGTGTTATAACGAAACTCCGGAGGAAGAATGGTTGCACAAAATACCCGTGGCAGTACGATTTACGCAAATGCATCTGAAAACCGTGAAAACAAACCCGGGGCTCACATCAAAATCTTGCATCGACTACTATATGGCGCAAAAAGGAACACCTGAAAACAAAACCCTGTATTTGCTGAAGGATGACCTTGATCCGGCCTTGCGCAGTGAGGCTGCATTCCGGAGTGTGTATCCCTACCCTTTTAGTTTTACCAATCAAGACAAGCTTAGTGAAATTGTTTCTCGGGGAGATGATAACGCATTAATACTGCATGTAATTTCACCTGCCAACAATGCGCAAACCGATAAGTGCATCAAAATGATTATAGACCCTAAAAATGCCCAACTTTTTTATTACGATATGCACGATATCGGCAAAAGCAAACCAGCCGGACTTCTCGAAAGCGATTTGAAAAAGATGTTGAAATAACCAATGAACTATCAGGCTGCAATTGATTTTTTATTTAACGCGCTGCCGATGTACCAGCGGATTGGGAAAGCTGCCTACAAGGCCAACCTCGACAATACGATAGCGCTGGATGACTACTTCGGGCATCCTCACAAGAAATTCAGGACACTACATATTGCAGGTACCAATGGCAAAGGTTCGGTATCGCACATGCTGGCAGCCATTCTGCAGCAAGCGGGTTATAAAACCGGGTTATATACGTCGCCCCACCTGAACGATTTCAGAGAACGCATCCGCATCAATGGCGTGATGATTCCCGAGGAAGATGTCTGTAATTTTGTGCTACAGCATAGCGGGATAATCGAACATTTAAAACCTTCGTTCTTTGAGATGACCGTGGCAATGGCTTTCGATTATTTTGCACGAGAAAATGTTGATATTGCCGTAATTGAAGTTGGCATGGGTGGAAGGCTCGATTCTACCAATATTATAACACCCCTTGTTTCGGTTATTACCAATATAGGTTACGATCACACCCAATTTCTGGGAGAAACACTACCCGAAATAGCTGCCGAAAAAGCGGGAATCATAAAGCCTGAAGTACCCGTTGTGATAGGCGAAAACCAGCCGGAAACATTGCCAGTTTTTATTAAGCATGCCCAGCAATTACATTCACCCCTATTTTTAGCTGATAACAATTATACGGCACAAATTATCCGTGAAACCGAAACATATGCTGAATATAGCGTCAACGATTCACTGGTTTACCGGCTCGACCTCATGGGGCACTATCAGAAGATGAACCTTCAAACCGTTCTTTGTACAATCGATCAGCTCAAATCTTACCAGATTTCGATACAGCAAACCAACATAGAGTCTGCCCTGAGCAATGTGCAGAAAAACACAGGCTTACGCGGCCGGTGGCAGATACTACAACACAAACCATTGGTGGTTGCCGATACTGCGCACAATGCCGAAGGATTGGCTTACACCATGAAGCAGATTGCTCAGAAGCAATTTAAACAGCTACATATAATTTTCGGTGTAGTAAACGATAAAGATGTTGGGAAAATACTGCCACTGCTACCTGTTGATGCAAGCTATTATTTCACCAAAGCATCGATACCCCGTGCTCTACCCGAAAAAGAACTTCAGCATTTGGCCAATCAATCCGGTTTACAAGGGAACAGCTATGCATCGGTTGGTGAAGCTTACCACGCTGCGTTGTCGTTTGCAGGCCCTGACGATATAATTTATATTGGAGGTTCGACCTTTATAGTTGCCGGACTTAATTTATTTTGAAAAAAGTAAAATATTATTTTGCAGGATAAAATTTTTGGCTACATTTGCACTCTCAAAAC
>JAGOEF010000243.1 GCA_017997855.1 Bacteroidales bacterium | reverse complement strand
GCCGGAATCAGCTTATTGCTTTTATGCTCCAACCTTCCTGCGCAACAGATTTCATTCTCATTTACAGCAAATCATTCCTGCGAATATGCAGCTCTCGACAGTGTTTTTATTCAAAACATCACAGCAGCTTGCGATACCACATTGTATTGGAACGATACCACCATAAATTTCGATTTTACTGCCATTGAACCCTTGCAAAATCTTCCAAAAAAACCATTTGAGGTATTCTGCTATCCCAATCCCTTTGAATCACAAACCTGCTTTGTAGTAAATACTGTAAAACACGACAATTTATTTGTCAGTATATTTGATATTACCGGCAGACTGCTTGCATCCACAACGGTTTTTCTAAAACCCGGAAAACACAGTTTTGATTTTTGTGCAGCACAAAGCAATCATTATATTCTGAAAATCAGCTCCTCGGAATATTCTGAAAATATTCACCTGATACAAACATCCGGTAACAACCGAAACACGGTATCGTTAACCTACAATGGACCGGATGAATTTCAAGAAACCGGAATACATTCAAAATCGGTAAAATCAAATTTTACGTATTCTATTGGCAACCAACTTATGTACACAGGATTTGCACATGGCGATTATGATGTTATCACCGATGCACCAACCGAAAGCTTCGATTATACTTTCAATATAAACACATCAGCTCCAAGTGTACCCGAAATCGGTGAATTAACTCCGGAGCTCAATCAGATTACGTGGAACTGGACAGCCGTGGATGGCGCAACAGCGTATTACTGGAATTTTACCGATAACTTCGAAACAGCAACCGATATTGGCAATACAACAAGCCTTGTATGCGATAATTTATACTGTGGTACCGAATACTCAATTTTCATTTGGGCTGGCAACCACTGTGGCCACTCAGAACCCATAATGCTCACACAGGAAACATCGTTTGCGTGTGGATGTACTTTTGCCGATAACCGCGATGCAAACACCTACCAAACGGTTCAGATCGGCTCTCAGTGCTGGATGGCAGAGAATATGGCCTATTTACCGTTGGTGCATACCGATGCCGAATTTCAATCGCTTGGCTCATGGATTCAACGGGCTTATGGGGTATATGGATATAATGGCAGCGATGTGGAACTCGCCAAAGCACATGAAAATTACGCGCTGTATGGGGTAATATATAATTGGTGGGCCGCCATGGACGGATATGTGGGCAGCAGTACCAACCCCAGTGGTTTGCAGGGTATCTGCCCCAAAGGCTGGCATGTACCCGGCGATGATGAATGGAAACAACTCGAAGGTGAAGTGGATGCCACCTATCCCTATGGCGACCCGGAATGGGACCTGCAATGGTTTCGGGGTAACGATGCCGGAAGTGCGCTTGCCGGTAATGCACTCCTTTGGGCAGATGATAATTTAATCAACCACAGCAGCTTTAATTCTTCGGGTTTCAACATTCTGCCCGGTGGTCAAAGAGACCAATGGGGCAATTCAATAGCCATAGGGGGGCACACGTACCTTTGGTCGGCAACCGAAAGCGGCCAGCCTTCGGCTTGGGTACGCGCCATATATTACGATGACCCCTCGGTGTACCGGAACCCCGTGAACAAACAATGGGGGTTCTATGTGCGTTGTGTCCGAAATTAAATTGCTTCTAATATCGTGATGCTTCCCTCCTGCTCCGGTTCATTCGCCACCCTATCAATTCACTTGCAAAGGACACGGATAAAAGCGTATTGTACAATCCCGATGCATCAACGATCTTTAACAATTAATCGAGATATTTCGATTATTATGCGTGTTCCGAGTTCAACAGTTCAAGATATCATGAGTTGCTTAAAAATGCCTTGAAGTTTTGCCGGTTTATTACGGTACAGGCGTCCGGCTTGTAGGTATTTGTAAATGTTTTTGAAAATAAACTTTGTTTTTTGGAGTTCCACTTGATTTCATACGCATTGAATTTTCCATCAATTTCTTCAATGTAATCTATTTCTTGTTGCTGCGCAGTTCTCCAAAAGTAGTTGTTGGCAAATTGGGTATTATAACTTAAAAATTTAACCCTTTCGCTAATGATGAAATTCTCCCAGAGTTGCCCAATGTCCTGACGGATTGACACAGGTTGCAACTGTCCGATTATTGCATTGCGTATGCCATTGTCGTAGAAGTATATTTTCCGGTTGGTTTTTATCTCGTTTCGAAGGTTTCTGCTCAACGGGTTCAGTTTGAAAATAACGTACGCTTTTTCGAGTATCGATATGTATCGGTCAATTGTTTTGGGATCCAAACCAACAATTTCGCCTAACTCGCGCAACGAAACTTCGCTTCCTACCTGAAATGCCAATGCTTGAAGCAATTTTCGGATATCCTCTGGTTTTTTAATATTTCCAAACATGAGAATGTCTTTGTACAAGTAGCTATCAGTGAGTTCACGCAGTAAGATTTTCGAATCGTCCGCCGAATTTAAAATGTCGGGGTAAAACCCATAAACCAAACGGTTCTCAATATCCTGATCAGCCAGTAAATAACCTGTGTGATTCTGCCATTCTTGCCATGAAACCGGATAGAGATAAAAACTGATTTTTCTTCCGGTGAGCGGTTCGTTGGTTTGCTGGTTCAAATCGAAAGCCGAAGAACCACTTAAAATCAGTTGTACCCCGCTGAATTGATCAACGATTATTTTTGATGTAATTCCGATATCTTTAATTCGTTGCGCTTCATCAATAAATACAACAGATTTATTCCCGATGATTTGTTTGAGTTGCATGGTATTGGGTCTGATAAGCAGTTGCTGCACCGTGGGATCATCGGCATCCAAAGTTATTGCACGATCTTCAAAATCATTGACAATCTTTTTAACTAATGTTGTTTTTCCGCTCTGTCGTGGCCCCAGTAACACAATGGCTTTACCCTTAAACAGTGCTTTTCTTATGTTTGCTTCTAAGCTTCTTTCAATCATTGCTGTTCTGTTTCTGCAAATATACATAATTTTCGGGGATTACTGTCCTCATATATTATAATTTTTGTGGATTTTTATCCTCATAATTACTTAATCTAATTTGTATTCGATTTTTCTCACCACCCGAGTCACTCGCAAAAGACTCGGGTGAAATCGTATTGCTGTAAAATTCTATTAGACACACGCCAGCCTAAAGTCGCCTGCCGGTTTCCCAAAGCATCTGAGGATTGCTCAATGGCCAGCAAATAAGCCCAAAGTACTTGCAACTTGATAATCTACATTGTTTTGAACTTAAATTTCTATACAAACATGAAATAAATCATGGAAATACATTTGCTTTTGCTTTTTTCGTTTTGTATATTGCAATGCCAATCGTATGCGTATTTTGTTTGTTGATTGATGGGGGGGTGGGGTATTGTATATCGGTTGCCATGCTTAGCAATAAAACGAAATAACCACTTGAAATGACCACAGTTGAACAGTTGATAAAAGGTTTTATAAGCACAAAACTACGCTGCTCATTTGGCGGATTGGCTCGGATTACTCCGGATTTGATTCACGATATATTAAATCTGACGAATTTTACGTTTGTTATCAATACTCATTTTTTAAACACACAGCATGAGACAGTTTAGCTTGGTTTTTCTACTAACAATTACCTGCATCACCACAAACGTTTTTTGCCAGCAAAGCATCGTTTTCGAGCGCACCTACACCACAGTTACCAGCGACACCGTTATTGGTGCCCGGTGCGGCGTGCAGTGCCA
>JAGOEF010000242.1 GCA_017997855.1 Bacteroidales bacterium | reverse complement strand
GGAGCCATACCGAATTCTTCGCCCAGGGCAACGCGAACCGCCGGGGCGGTTTGAACGATTACGGTTTTGGTTTGGTCGGCCAATGCCCTGATTACCTTGTTGGTATGGTCAACCTCAGTGAGTGCACCGGTGGGGCATACTGCCACACACTGTCCGCAGAAAGTACAGGGTGACTTTTCAAGGTCCTGTTCAAATGCTGGTGCTACCACTGCCATAAAGCCGCGGTTGATTCCACTAAGCACTCCACAGGTTTGAACGTCATTACACATGGTTTCGCAGCGGCGACACATGATACATTTGTTCATCTCACGGATGATGGCTGGCGATTTATCTTCTTTATATTCCGATTGTTCACCCTGATAGTGGATTTCGCGGATTCCCAGATTTTGCGCCATCTTTTGCAGGTCGCAATGTCCGTTTTTTGCACATACCAGACAATCGAAGGGGTGGTCGCTGAGAATGAGTTCCAGCACTGTTTTGCGTGAATTCAGCACGCGCATGGTGTGTGTTTTAATATCCATGCCTTCGTAACATTTGGTTACACAGGCAGGAGCCAGGTTGCGGCGTCCGGCAACCTCAACCACGCACATACGGCAACCGCCGGGTTTGTGCTCGATGTTAAGGTCTTTCAGGTGCATGTAACACAAGGTCGGAATTTCGATATTTACTTTACGGGCAGCTTCCAGTATGGTAGTTCCCTGCTCAACCTGCAGGGTATGTCCGTCTATTGTTATATTTATCATCGACATGATTCGGTCTCCTTTACTTTATAAAAATTGCATTGAACTTACATTTCTCGTAGCAGGCACCGCATTTGATGCAGATATCCTGATTGATAGCGTGAGCAAGTTTTTTCTCACCCGAGATGGCAGCCACCGGACAAACACGGGCGCAGGCAGTGCAACCTACACAGGCATCGGCCTCGATAACGTATTGCTTCATGGCAGTACATTTTCCTGCACGGCATTTCTTTTCGTTTACGTGTTCCAGGTACTCGTCGTAGAAATGTTCCAGCGTCGAAAGTACGGGGTTGGGTGATGTCTGACCCAGTCCGCACAGCGAAGTATCAACGATAACCTTGCTCAGGTTCCGCAGCAGGTCAATATCGTCCATGCTTCCCTTGCCGTCGCAGATTTTACTGAGTAATTCATGGAGTCTTTTGTTCCCAATACGGCAGGGTGAGCATTTTCCGCACGATTCTTCGACGGTAAATTCCAGATAGAATTTGGCAATCGAAACCATGCAGTCGTCTTCGTCCATCACAATCATACCGCCTGAACCCATCATCGAACCGGCAGCAAGCAGGTTGTCGTAGTCAATGGGTGTGTCGAGGTGCTTTTCGGTAAGACATCCCCCCGAGGGTCCCCCGGTTTGCACTGCCTTAAATTTTTTACCGCCTTTTATGCCACCGCCAATTTCAAAAATCACCTCACGCAGGGTCGTTCCCATTGGGACTTCAACCAATCCAACGTTGTTTATTTTTCCGGCCAGTGCAAATACTTTTGTTCCTTTCGATTTTTCGGTTCCTATGCTGCTGAACCATTCGGCACCCTTCAGTAAAATCACCGGAACGCTGGCAAAAGTTTCAACATTGTTCACGTTGGTGGGTTTCCCAAGATATCCCGATTCGGCAGGGAATGGGGGTTTTACTGTGGGTTCACCGCGTTCGCCTTCCATCGAGTGAATCAATGCAGTTTCTTCACCGCAAACAAATGCACCGGCACCATAACGAAGCTCAATGCTGAAGTTGAATCCTGTGCCCAGTATGTCATTGCCAAGCAAACCGTAATCTTCGGCCTGTTTAATGGCTATTTTGAGACGATGTATGGCCAGTGGATATTCGGCCCTGATATAGATAAGTCCTTTGTCGGCGCCAATGGCATATCCGCAAACAGCCATGGCTTCGAGAACAGAGTGGGGGTCGCCTTCCAGAATCGAACGATCCATGAATGCTCCCGGGTCACCTTCGTCGGCGTTACAAACCACATATTTCTGGTCCGAAACACTTTTTGCTGTGAGTTCCCATTTCAGACCGGTGGGGAAACCACCTCCTCCACGACCGCGGAGACCCGATTTCTTGATTTCGTTGATTACCTGTGCAGGGGTCATTTCGAGCAGGGCTTTCCCCAGGGCTTCGTAAGCTTCGCGTGCAATTGACTCGTCGATGTTTTCAGGATCAATGAATCCGCAGTTACGCAGCGCAATACGAATCTGTTTCTTGTAAAAACCCATATGTTTGCTATCGGGTACCGAAGCGGCATTTACGGGGTTAACGTACAACAGCCTCTTTACCTGACGACCTTTGATGACGTGTTCTTCAATTATTTCGCGTGCGTCGGCGGGGCTTACTTTGGTGTAGAATGTATTATCGGGGATAACTTTTACAATGGGACCCTGTTCGCAAAATCCGAAACAGCCAGTGATAACCACTTTGGCTTCATCTTCGAGTCCGTGCGATTTCAGTTCCATGTTCAGGCTGTCTGCCAGATCGTTGCTGTGTGATGCCCGGCAACCTGTGCCGCCGCATACCAGTAAGTGCATTTTATAACTTGCCATCGGTAAGCCTCCTTATTTTGTGTTTTCGTTAATCGTATGATAGTTGGCCGGAATGATGCCTTCGATAAGTTCTCCGGTCTTAATGTATTTCTCTATGATTTCGTCGGCTTTCTTTTTATCGACGTAACCAAATACAACAGGCTCTTCACCGGGACGGGTGACTTCAACGGTGGGCTCTGCAAAGCAATAACCCATATCGCCGGCCTGAGTAACCAGTGCCTCAATGTTCCGTTTTTCTAGTTCTTCAATCATGAATTCCATGATTTGCTTGGCACCCGAGGCTATTCCACTGGTGGCCATGCCTACGCGTACCTGAACCACCGCTTCAGGATGGTCGGCTGTTTCTCTCAGCTTCAGCTTGTTTTGCAGGGCTTCTTTCTGACGCCTGAGTTCTTCTAAGGATGTAATCTTTGCCATGTCTTAAATGCTTTTACAGTATTATATATGGTGTGTTCATGTTTCGTGCAAATATAAAATCTTGTTCGAAATTAAAAAATGTTTTATGTTACAAAAATAACAGTGTTAATAAAATAACAAATAAGTCTGATAAATATCATAGAAAATATTGATGTGAAAATTGTGTAATATTCAGTAAATCAGAAGATAAGATTGTTTTTGTTTCGGGATTATTTTGCCGTATTGTGGAATATATTGTTGCTAAACACATATTGTCAGATGGCTATTTCGGTGAATTTGACTGATTTGTCTGCATATATAATTGTATTGCCATTTTCAAAGTGAAGTTTTTAGTCAACATACGACGAAAGCAGTTCTTTTATTAATGCGAAATCGTACTTGCTGAATGAGCCTTCGTTACCCAGGGCTTCTTTGAGTTCACGGCTGCTTGTATGAAATGTTTCGATTCCATTATCGGCTTCAATTCCAAAATTGACATCAGGGAACTGACAAACAAATCGTGCCAATGTCCCCGAAATATCACCGGCAGGCTGACAGTCGGGGTGTTGGGTGTTAAAGCATACTTCTACGCTGGTGCCTCGGTTTTTTGTGGATTCCAATACAAGGTAGCCGCCCGTCAGTTCAGCCTGAAATTTGAGCAAAGTTAAACCCAGCCCAACTTTTCGTTCTGTGCGTGAGGTGAAATAGGGATCGCATACCGACGCGATTTTATCTGCTTCTATACCACTGCCGTTGTCG
>JAGOEF010000241.1 GCA_017997855.1 Bacteroidales bacterium | reverse complement strand
GAACAATAATAAGCCCGTTGAAATACAAATACCGGAAGTAGCCAACAGCGATACGATGTCGTTTCCAGAATAATAAATAGCAATTCCGGCCGAAAGCAATAGAAAAATGGATTCCACGCCCAGCAGCATGCCCAATACCATAAGTACAATCCGGAAATGAATCATAAAGCAAAGAATCGAATGCAAAAATAGAAATATTATTTCACCCGATTTGAATATTGCTAAAACTTATTACTTTTGCAGCCTGATTGATTTATTAATCAGAACGGGGTATAGCGCAGTCCGGTTAGCGCACCTGGTTTGGGACCAGGGGGTCGTAAGTTCGAATCTTACTACCCCGACAAACATAAAACCTGCCGCAGTATGCGGCAGGTTTTATCATAAAAGGGTATGCCGAACTTGTTCGAGCATACTCTTTTATGATAAAACCGTGAATTGCGCAGCAAAGCCCGGTTTTATGTTTGAGTTCCCCCCCTCTGTAAGATCACGCGCGCAGCGAGTAATCTTATAGTGGCTTACTTCGGAAACTTTCGCACATGCCCAATTATGATGAAATTTTAATTCGCGCAGCGAGTAATCTTCTGTTGTATAATAGCATTCAATGTCAAAATTTTAACAAATATATTTTCAACTGAAATACTCTTATTTTATTTGATTGTGGTTTAGGCGAGGGGTGAATTCAGTGTTGCACGCAGTCTATTTGGAGTTAATTGAATATTTTACAAATGCAACGCACAAAGTTTGTTCAAGGCAAATATTAATGAACAAATCTACTTAGCTTGATAATTTCAAAGCAAAATCAAATTTGTCTACCCGCCGAAATCGTCGAATGCAATCATTTCTTTTGGAACACCCAGATTATCAAGCATTTTCAATACGGCATCGTTCATAAGGGGAGGACCGCACAGATAATATTCAATTTCTTCGGGTTCGCTGTGTTTGCTTAAATAATTATCGAGAATCACCTGATGGATGAAGCCCACATAACCATTCCAGTTGTCTTCGGCTTTGGGTTCCGATAAAGCAATGTTAAAACTGAAATTCGGGAAATTGTTCTCAATGTTCTTAAATTCATCTTCATAAAAAATTTCACGTTTCGAACGGGCTCCGTACCAGAACGTAGCTTTTCGCGATGTTTTCACCGTATGGAACAGGTTGAAAATATGTGAGCGCATGGGAGCCATACCTGCACCACCTCCAATAAACATCATTTCGCGCTGGGTGTCTTTTATGAAAAACTCGCCATAAGGACCCGAAATAAGCACTTTATCGCCGGGTTTGCGAGAGAAAATAAAAGAGGAACAAATGCCTGGATTAACGGACATAAAACTTCCTTTCTTGCGATCCCAGGGAGGAGTGGCAATACGGATGTTCAACATGATTATATTGTTCTCGGCTGGGTGGTTGGCCATGGAATAGGCACGGAAGGTCTCTTCGGTGTTTTTCATTTTCAGGCTCCACATATTGAATTTGTCCCATTCGTCACGATATTCTTCATCCACATCGATGTCTTTCGAAAAATCGACATCAAGCTTTGGAACATCAATCTGAATGTATCCCCCTGATTTAAAATTCAGAATTTCTCCTTCGGGAAGTTTAACAACAAATTCTTTGATAAAGGTGGCTACATTACGGTTGCTGACCACTTCGCATTCCCATTTTTTGATACCCATTACTTCTTCAGGAATTTCGATGCGCATATCTTGCCGCACTTTAACCTGACATCCCAGTCGCCAGTAGTTTTGCTGTTCTTTACGCGTGAAAAATCCGGTTTCGGTAGGAAGAATGCTGCCGCCACCTTCTATGACACGGCATTTACACATTCCGCAGGTTCCACCGCCTCCGCAAGCCGAGGGTAATAGAATTTTCTGGTTACTCAGGGTCGAAAGAATACTACTTCCCGGTTCTACCTCTATAGTTTCAGTTTCGTTGATTATCAACTTTACCTTGCCTTCGGGAGTTAATTTCTTTTTGGCATAAAGCAGAATTGCGACCAGCAACAGGGTTATCAATAAAAATACGATTACACTGGTGACCAGAATCATGGTTGTAGTTGCAGCTAAAACAATCATACAAAATCAATTAAAGTTTGATACCCATAAAACCCATAAAGGCAAGTCCCATAAGACCTGTAATAATAAAAGTAATGCCCAGTCCTTTTAATGCCTTAGGCACATGTGAATATTGAATTTTTTCGCGTATGGCAGCAATTCCCACAATTGCCAGGAACCAGCCAACTCCACTTCCCAGTCCAAAAACAGTGGCCTCAGCCACGTTGGCATATTCCCTTTCGGCCATAAACAGCGAACCTCCCAATATGGCACAGTTTACGGCTATAAGCGGGAGAAAAATACCTAAGGAGTTATACAGTGCCGGTGCAAATTTTTCAACAATCATTTCGACTAGCTGTACCATCGAGGCAATCACAGCAATGTAAATAATAAAGCGTAGAAAGCCGAGATCAAGGTCGGCAAAGTCTGAACTAATCCAGGCTAAGGCACCTTTTTTAAGCATGTAGTTTTCGAGAAGGTAGTTTACAGGCACTGTAATTACCAAAACAAATACCACCGCAATACCTAAGCCTACCGAAGTCTTGACGGTTTTGGATACTGCCAGATAGGAACACATGCCCAGAAAAAAGGCAAAAATCATGTTCTCAACAAAAATACTCTTGATGAAAATATTAATAAGATTTTCCATAATTTTTGAAGTTTAGCAGTTTAATTATCCGATAGCTCTTTGTTTCGACTACGTTGAATCCAGATGATAATACCTAAGATGATGAGTGCCATAGGTGGCAATATTATCAGCCCGTTGTTCGCATAACCGGCATCGTACCACGACTGGGGTATAACCTTGTAATTCCATAGGGTTCCGCTACCCAGCAACTCCCTGAAAAAGGCTACAATTACGAGAATAACACCGTAACCCGCCCCGTTGCCCACACCATCAAGAAAACTCTGCCAGGGCTTATTTGCCAGGGCAAAAGCTTCGAGCCGACCCATAATAATACAGTTGGTAATAATCAATCCTACAAACACGCTGAGTTGCTTGCTGATATCGAAAACATAGGCTTTAAGCAACTCATCAACAATTATTACGAGTGCAGCAACAATTACCAGCTGCACAATAATGCGGATACGGTTGGGGATGGTGTTCCGTAGCAGCGAAATAATCACATTCGACATGGCCACAACAAAGATAACACTCAGTGCCATTACAACAGCAGGTTGTAATTTTACTGTTATAGCAAGGGCAGAACAAATCCCTAGCACCTGTACGGTAATCGGGTTGTTTTTATTAATCGGATCGGTGATCAGCCTCCAGTTTTTAAAAGCCATAGCCTATTTATTTTTTGTGAAAAAATTCATGTATTGTTTTAAGCAATCACTCAGCATAAGTTCCAGTCCCTTGCTGGTAATGGTTCCACCCGAAATGGCATCAACACTGTGCTCTTCTGCACCGGTCTGGCCATCTTTTAGTACCAGAATCGACACAAAAACTGAATCGCTGTTGAACAAGGTCTTACCATCGAACTGTTTCTGATATTCTTTAGTTTCGATTTCGGCGCCAAGTCCGGGTGTTTCTCCTTTGTGTGCGAATACAGTTCCGTAAACACTGTTCATATCGTCGTTTACGGCAATATAACCCCATATCGGACCCCACAAACCTTTTCCATATAAGGGAAAAATGTACTTTGTCGAACCGTCATC
>JAGOEF010000240.1 GCA_017997855.1 Bacteroidales bacterium | reverse complement strand
CACAGGTGGCTTCTGTTAAACGGGTCTGTCCGAAGAAAACACTGTTCTTAACTTCCCAAAGGCCTTCAATATTAACCTGCATAGCATCGAACCTGCCCATAAAACGCACCGAATGCAACAACAGTTTTGCAGACGATTTAAGGTAATTCATATTGACAATACCCATAAAACTGGCATTCGAAAAGTCGGTGTACGCATTACAGATTACAGAGGCAAAATTGACATTTCCTGTGAACCATGTGTTCTGAAACAATGTGGTGGCTTTGAAAAAGCTTTTAAAGAATGTAACATTCCCTGCAAAACGACTGTCGTTGAACAATACATCACCATTGAAACTTGTTTCGTTGAAATAGGAATTATTACAATCGAAGTATATTGACGAGAAATCAGCTTTTTTCTCGAATACTGAATGGCTGAAATCGGCAATGCCGCGCACATCAGATTCCTTGAAGCTGACTTCTTCTTTGAATACACAAGAAGTAAAAATGAGGTTTTTCGCGAAAGTACAACGGCGGTACATTTTCTCGTTATCAAAACCACTGCAGATAATTTTTCCTGTGAACGTACAATTTACAAAACTCAGCGGCTGGTCAATATACACGCGAATGGTTTTTCCATTTTCTGACGATTGGTTTTTCAGGCTTGTAAAGTCAATATCGCCGGTGATTGTCTTACCTTCGAGGGCTACCGGTTTGCCGGAATTTATCAGTTTAATAATGGTTGCAGCATCAATTTCGGAAGCTTTCAGCGAACTTTCGGAAACCATGTTCCCGCACGAATTGAGTACTATCGAGACCAGAAGAGCTATCACTAATAATTGTTTCATAATGTTTAGGCTTAATCAGATTATCAAAAATACAATAAAACCAGTGAATTTTCAAAACACAGGCAAAAGATTTTAGGGTAATAACCCTACAATTTTAAACTCGGTACGGCGGTTCAGCGCCCTGCCTTCTTCGGTGTCGTTATCGGCAATAGGTTGCGAAAAATCGTATCCCTTGAACGAAAGCCGGTTTGCCGCAATTCCTTTTGTCAGCAGGTAATCGTAAACAGCTTTTGCCCGGTTCGACGACAATGTCTGGTTGAAAGCTTTACTTCCCACATTGTCGGTGTGTCCTCCGATTTCAATTTTTATTTTCGGGTTTTTGGTCATAAACTCAACCACCTGATTCAGTTCGGCAAACGAAGCGTCTTTCAGTTCAAACTTATTGAAATCGAAAAATATATTCTTCAGAACTACCGTTGCACCCTCTTTTATGGGTTTAAGCGGTATGTTCATAATGTATGGTTCCGCCGGGTTCTCGAGGTTCGATAACGAAAAATTCTCTGAGTAGAACATATAACCCTGACGGGTAACATTAAAAGCATAGTCCCGATCAATAGGCAGACACACCAGATATTCGCCAGTTTGCTCATGACTGAGTTCCTTAGTAACCAGTTGTTCTGTTTCGAGGTCGATCAGTTCGCAGATTGCCTGCAAGCGTACACCGGTTTCCACATCATACACATAGCCTTTTACGTAGCTCACCGTAATGGGTTTGGCTTCTTCGGGCAATGGAAATTTATAAATATCGAGACCCTTATTTTGCTCGCGGGCACTGGCAAACATGGCAATTTCGCCTTTGGCATTAACAATCAGACTGCGTTCCTCGCCGTTGGTATTAATGGGGTATCCCAGATTTTTAGGTTCTGCCCAGCTTCCATCATCAGCGCGGCGCGAAAGGAACAAATCGTAATCTCCCAGGCCCACGTGCCCATCAGAGGCAAAATACAGGGTTCTGTCGTCGGGATGTATAAACGGGGAACATTCGTTCATGTCGGTGTTTATTACTTTACCAAGGTTTACAGCATCCGACACCGGGTATCCGTTTTCGTCCAGTTCAACTTTCCAGATATCCATTCGCCCTGCCCCACCTTCACGGTTACTGGCAAAATACAAGGTTCGAGCATCAGCCGAAAGGCTTGGATTAGAATCCCAGGAGCCCTGATTCACCCTGTTGCCCATGTTTACCGGCTGACTCCAACCCCGCGGAGTTATGTGCGACACATACAGGTCGCATGAACCATATCCTTCGGGTCGGTTACAGGCCGTCATAACAACCAGTTTCCCGTTTTGGGCAATACATTGCGCGCCTTCGTTAAGTTCGGTGTTGGTTTCACCCGGCATTTTGTAAGCCGGCATATAGCTTTCATCTTTACGATGCGAAACAAATACGTCTTCCTGATAATTACCTGCTGCCTGATGATAATCGGTTGCAGGTATAAGTCGTGTAAATACCAAAACCTCTTCGTCTGCAGTCAGGCTGGGCCAATATTCGTCGTAGGGAGTATTAACACCTGAACCCAGATTCACCGGTTCGAAGGGTACGGGATGGGCATAGGCATAAATGGCAAAATCGATTCGTTTCTGCCAACGCTCCCCTTTTTTGCGATCAGCATCAGTGAGATCTCCTTCGGCCATATAAAAATCGATATTCTCCTTTGCTTCAGTATAACGTCCGGCCCTGTACTTATATTCAGCCAGGCGCAAATAATACGCCATGTCGTAATATGCATCAATACTTACCACTTTATCGAGGCAGTCGAGGGCTTCTTCAATCTGAGCCCGCGACATATAAATCTCGGCAAGCAGCACATAGGCTTCCACAAAATTCGGGTCGGTATTGATGGCTTTATTCAGTAATTCAACAGCCTCTTTTTTATTGCGGTTATTGGCTAATTCAACGGCCATTTCGAATTGTTTGATGGCCTTTTTCGATTTGGTATGATAGGGACCACCGGTTTGTGACGACACGCTGCACGACAGCAACAGCATCAGAATGGCTATCAGGCTAAGGGTTTTTGTCATGGTATATTCAGGTATTTATGCGATTGTAATGATATTCGCCAGCGGGGATGTGTTTTTACATATTCGGCAATTGCCTGGGCGTTGCGTTTCAACCGGCTCCACTCGGGCTGAAGAAACAAATGACAATCGGGCGACACCCGGGTTGCGCAGTATTCTGCCCATTCAAAATCTGACGCTTCGTAAATTACTATTTTCAACTCGCTGGCCATATTAAAGTTGTTTTCGACAGGAGCTTCCTTTTTCTTAGGCGAAAGACAAATCCAATGCCAGATTCCGCTAATCGGATATGCTCCGCTGGTCTCGAGATAGCACGCGATTCCGTGCTGCGTGGCAAGATTCGTAAACCCTGCAAAGTCGTAGAGCATGGGTTCCCCACCGGTAACCACCACCGTACGGGCAGGGGTTTGCATTATCCGTTCAACAATTTCAGACACAGGTAAGTAAGCATGCGTGCCCACATTCCAGCTTTCTTTGCTGTCGCACCAACGGCAGCCCAAATCGCACCCGCCAACCCGCAAAAAATAGGCTGCTTTGCCCGTGTGAAAGCCTTCGCCCTGCACCGAGTAAAACTCCTCAAGAACGGGTATTTTTTCTATTGCCTGCATCACAACTTCTTTATGGCGATAAAATTAGTCAAATTTTCAGAAATTTGCCTTGTAACTAACTTCTAAAAAGGGCTATCATCGAAAAATATATTGTTTGCCGCTTACGGATGCATTAATTTTAATGCTATTTTTGTAAAGTTACATGACCAATGACAAACAAAGAATACATATTAAATTCTTTAAAATCAAAGCAAGCGGAGTTGTCGCAATATGGAATTATCGCTATAGGTTTGTTTGGTTCCTTTGTCAGGGATGAGCAATCAGATAATAGC
>JAGOEF010000239.1 GCA_017997855.1 Bacteroidales bacterium | reverse complement strand
ACGCAGCGAACCGAATAACCACTGGTCTTTTCGTCGGTCGAGCGGTAAATCATGTTTTTATCGTACGACAATGCCCGCATCCACGATACATAGGTACTGCTTTCGGTGGAGGTCCACATATAGAACCCGAGACCAATATCGCTGAATGTACCATCGTAGCTCCGGTAACCACCCGGTAAGGCAGTAAATCCTGAACTATTGTCGGCATCGAGGTTGGGATCAGCCCAATGGCTCAGACCTTCTTCTTTGAGCTTGCCCCC
Source organism: Bacteroidales bacterium (assembly GCA_017997855.1). Next base: position 3,486 of record JAGOEF010000239.1, on the reverse strand, counting down.
GGCATATAATCCACGCCATCCGGTGAAAGAGGTCTGTCCCGATTCGACACCCAAAAACTCTTCAAGCAGTTTAAACTCATCATCAGTAGGAATATGCCAGCCTGCCGGACAAATTCTCCAATCGCCGGCTGCAGCAAAATTATAGAGTTTTCCATATTGACCATAAGTCGCCTGATCGTTGTTGTAGTAGCAATATGCCCCCATCTGCTGCATGCTTGTCCAGGAGGCGTTATCGGTAACTTCAAGTAATGCACTTCCATCCCTGAAAGTGGATGTACTTAAATTTTCTGCCATGAACTCCTTCCCATTTAAAATGATGGTGTTGTATGGATTTCCATCGTAATCAACAACCCCGCTACCGGGTGTGTAAAGCATCATTGGGGTCGAGAAACTCAGTTCGTCACCGTAGGAAGTTCCAAAAGCATTGCTGGCATAGGCCCTGATGTAATAGCTTGTTCCCGGGCTGAGGCTTGTTAAATTGCTGGTGAATACGCCGGTACCCGTACCATCATTAGTCATACCCTCGTTGTTACCGGTGCTTGGATTCTGCAATGTGCTCCATACCACACCACGGCTGATAATGGTTGAACCTCCGTCGTCGGTTATTTCACCGCCCGAAATGGCTGTTGTCATGGTAATATTGCTGACCGGAGAAGTAGTAATAACGGCGGTTGATCCCAAATCTTTTATGCATCGCACCGAAAAACCGTTTTCGTTGTAATCCGCCAGAAGAAATGCATTTTCAACATTGTATCCCAAGGCCATGTACCATGCACTGTCGGCATTATAGCTGGTTGCTCCCCACCAGCATCCCCATTCTCCGACACCCCCAAACGAACCATCAAAGTAACGGTAACCACCCGGGTCGCCGGTAAATCCGGTTTCGTTATTGGCGCCTGTGTTGGGTTCCTGCCACAAACCCGTTCCTGTCTGGATGGTTTCGGTCGATTTGAGAAAGCCTCCGGCGAGTGTTTCACCGCCGGCAGCAGTTATCAGTGTTGCCCATTCCGATTTGTCGGGTACATGCCATCCGCCCGGGCAAAGTTTGTTGCTTGATACGGCTGCCCAGTTATACAGTTTTCCGTATTCAAGATCATAGCTTGTTGAATCGGAATCGTACCAACAATAGGCCCCATCGGTTGTTGTACTCCATTGACCGGCATCTGTAATTTTCTGTATCGGCGTACCATCATTATAATAGGCGGTGCGCAAGCTGGCTGTTGCCCATTCCTGTGTGCCTACAACGACAGTCTGATAGAAATTTCCTTCCATATCGTACATCCCGGCTCCGGGAGTGAACAGCAGCGAACCTGTTGTAAACGACAATTCATCGCCAAAAACTGTTTCCTGAGTGGTGGTCACGTACGCACGGCAATAATATGTGGTATTTTCGATTAGACCTGTCATGTTACTGTTGTAGATACCGGTTCCGCTACCATCTTGTGTCAGTCCGTAATAATTCAAGAAACTGACGTTTGGAGAAGCACTCCAGATCATGCCACGTTCAATAATTGCCCAACCACCGGTTTCGGTGATGTTTCCTCCCGATTTGGCTGTGGTTGCCGTAATATACGTAACGGGCAGTGTGCTCACCACCGGAGAACCGGTAGGGTCTTTTACACAACGCACCGCTCCGCCGTGTTTTTTATCGGGTATCCATCCTGTAACGGCTTCATCAAGGGCTGCAACACGCTTCATATAGGCATTGTTGGCCGAAACTTCGGTGGCAGTCCACACGTGGGAGTACATGCCGTAGTGGTTGTATCCTCCATTTGAATAATCGCGCATACCTGATGCACGGAGCCCAAGACCCCCGGTGTTGGTAGCACCCGTATTTTCGGGATACCAATACATTTCGGGGTCGGTGTCTTTCATTTTACCACCCGCAACAGCATCGCCACCCAAAAAATCAATCAGCAACAGCCATTCATCGTTGGTGGGAACATGCCAGCCGGTTGGGCATAAGTCTCCGCTTTCGACGGCAAACCAGTTATACAACTTTCCATAGTTTTCGTTAAACAATGTCGAGTCGTTGTTGTACCAGCAGTACGCTCCGTCGATTGCACCTGTCCATGAGGTGTTATCGGTAATTTTTTGTATTGCGAGGCCCGTACTGTATGTCGAAGTTTTCAGGTTGGCGGCTGTCCACTCGGTCCCGTTGACAATAATGCTGCGGTAAAAATTACCATCAAAATCATAAACCCCGGCACCTTCGGTAAACAAGGCCGCCAGTGTGGTAACCTGTACCTCATCGCCATAGGCAGTACCCTCCGAATTGGTTGCGTAAGCCCTCACGTAAACCAGTGAGTCGGGTTCAAGTCCTTCGACGACACTCGAAAAAACACCTGTACCGCTGCCATCTTCGGTAAAGCCCAAGCAATTGTCCAATGCCGGTTCGGGGCTGTATCCAAACACTACGCCCCGTGCGCTAACCGGACTTCCATTGTCGGAAACTACTTCACCGCCAATTTCGAACGAATTCATCAGAATGTGGCTTGCGGCATCAGTGGTAACCACCGGTAGTGATTCACCTGCCTCTTTAATGCATCGCACCGACATACCCATAATTTTACGGCCATCGTGCCGGTATATCGCACACGATTCGTACGAAAGTGCCCTGCACCAGGCATTCAGGCTGTGGCTTTCGCTGGCAGTCCACCAGGTGGCATTTTGCCCGTCGTAGAAAAAGTTGCCGGTAAAGTTACGCATTCCGGCGGGCAGTGCCGAAAATCCGGTAAGGTTAATGTCGGTTCCGCTTTGACTCTGCCATTCGCCGGTGCCGGCATCTTTCAGAAAGCAGCCTTCTTTGTCGCCCCGCCATCCGGTAGAGTCGCTCTCTGATACGCTGAGTCCGAGATACATTTCCAAAATACCCCAATCCTCATCGGTGGGAAGCTTCCACCCTTGCGGACAGATATTGCGGACGTTTCCTGCAGCATACCAGTTGTAGAGTTTTCCGAATTTTCCGCCATTGGCTTCGAGGTTGTCGAAGTAGCACCATGCCCCGGTGTTGGTTTCTATCCAGGCGCTTATATCCTGAATTTCAGTTATCAGTGAAGTATCGGAATATTGTGCCGTGTTCAGGTTTTCTGCCATCCAGTATTGTGTGCCGATTTTTACAATCGGATAGGATTGATTACTGATATCGGTGCAGGTAATAAAGTCGAACTGAATTGTCGTTTCGTGTATTCCTGTCAGGGTGTCGGTTGGTGTATGTACCAGTGTGCTGATTGTGGTGTGACCCATGCCCGATTCGGCGGTGAACAGCAATACATCTCCGTAAGAATAGGGAAACAGTGATACATCTTTGGTCTGATAAATCATGGCTTCGTCAGCCGGAATGTCTTCGCAGCCTTTGTATTCTATCGACGGGCTTAATAACCCGCTTCCTGTGGAAACGAGCTTTGCATGGTAGCTAAGTTCCCCCGACATCACCATCAGCGAATACACCCCGGCCTCGATGCCGTCAATTTCGAAACGGTGTAA
>JAGOEF010000238.1 GCA_017997855.1 Bacteroidales bacterium | reverse complement strand
CAACAGTATGCTTCGTGGTTGTCTTACCGAAGCTGACGAAGAATTCAACCCGATTGAAAACGGAGTACATAAGCACGATGCCAACATGTATGTGGGTACGGTAAAAGACGATGAAATTAAGCAGCAGTTTTTGGCAATGCAAATCGACGGGAACCTGGGTTTCAACCTGCGCAAGGCTTTCCCTAACGACACAGAACTTTCGTCACTGCTGGGCATCGACAAAAAAGAACTTGCCAAAATGGGTGATAATTTCAGGTTCACCCTTGAAGCCATCCGCGATTTCAATCAGGCTGAACTGAACCCGGAATTTTTCGAAAAAGTAACCCAGAACCCCGAAATTACCACTGAGGAAGCATTCCGTGCCCATGTTAAAACCGACATCGAAGCATCGTTGGTTGGCGAAAGCGATTACCGGTTTAAAATAGACGCCAAGAACAAAATTTTATCAAAACTCAGCCTTCCGCTCCCCGAAGATTTTCTGAAACGCTGGTTGCTGTATGCCAATAAAGAATTGACACAGGAACAACTCGACCGCGATTTTTCATCGTTTGCCGATGATCTTCGCTGGACGCTGATTGTAAATAAAATCCTGAAAGAAAACGCCATCGAAATTCAACACGAAGACCTTCTTGCCCAGGCAAAGAACGAAATGCTGAACCAGTTCCGGCAGTACGGCATCAATCAGATTCCTGACGAAACCCTCGAAAAATACGGTAACGAAATGCTGCAGCGCGAAAAAGACGCCAAACGCATCTACGAATTTGTTACCGAACAAAAAGCACTCGAGTTCATTAAATCTGCGGTAAAACTTGAAGAAAATTTGGTAAGTACCGAAGAATTTGATAAATTGTTCGCCTAAAAACTGATTAATATGTCATCGAACAACGACTTCCGCAAGTATGCCACCAAACACATGGGCATCAACAGCACCACTTTCGACAAAATAACCTCGGTTTATAACAGTTATATTTCGCCAACCATCATCGAGGAACGCCAGCTAAACATTGCCACCATGGACGTGTTTTCGAGGCTGATGATGGACCGCATTATTTTCCTCGGGCTTCCGATTGATGATTATGTGGCCAATATTATTCAGGCGCAGTTGCTGTATCTCGATTCTACCGACCCGCACAAAGACATACAGATTTACTTTAACACCCCCGGTGGTTCGGTGTATGCCGGGCTGGGGATTTACGATACCATGCAGTATATAGGTTGCGACGTGGCCACAATTTGCACGGGAATTGCTGCTTCTATGGGTGCTGTGTTGCTTTGCGCAGGTACCAAAGGTAAACGTACCGCCCTCAAGCACAGCCGCATAATGATTCATCAGCCCATGGGAGGTGCCGAAGGTCAGGCTTCCGATATAGAGATTACTGCCCGCGAAATCATGAAACTCAAGAACGAACTGTACGAAATAATTGCCATTCACAGCGGAAACCCCATCGAAAAAGTAGCTGCCGATTCCGATCGCGACTACTGGATGATTGCCGCCGAGGCTAAGCAATATGGAATGATTGACGAGGTTTTGCTTCGCGACAACGGTCATAAATAACAATCGCTTTAGAACCACAACATAGTAGCTTATGAATAAATGCTCGTTTTGCGGACGCAAAGAAAACGAGGTGGGCTTGCTGCTTACCGGCGATGATGCGCATATATGCGACGACTGTGTCGAGAGGGCACACCAGATAATACAGGAAGAACTCCGCAGCGATAAAAAAGCTCATTTCGATCAGGCTGCGCTCAAGAAACCGGCCGAGATCAAGGCTTTTCTCGACGACTACGTGATTGGTCAGGACCACGCCAAAAAAGTGCTTTCGGTAGCCGTATACAACCACTATAAGAGGCTGCTTCACCGCGATCGCAAAGAAGAAGTTGAAATCGAAAAATCGAATATCATACTCACCGGCGAAACAGGGACCGGAAAAACATTACTGGCACGCACCATTTCAAAACTTCTCAACGTACCGTTCACCATTGTTGATGCCACCGTACTTACCGAAGCCGGTTATGTGGGCGAAGATATCGAAAGCCTGCTTACCCGCCTGCTTCAGGCTGCCGACTACAACGTGGCTGCGGCAGAACGCGGCATTGTATTTATCGATGAAATCGATAAAATTGCCCGTAAAGGCGACAACCCAAGTATTACCCGTGACGTATCGGGCGAAGGTGTGCAGCAAGGTCTGTTGAAACTGCTTGAGGGAAGCATTGTAAATGTTCCGCCACAAGGAGGACGTAAGCACCCGGAACAAAAAATGATAGCAGTCGATACCAAAAACATTTTGTTTATCTGTGGAGGAGCTTTCGAGGGAATCGAAAAAATTATCGGACGCCGTCTGAATACCAAAATTGTGGGCTATGGTGCCCATGAGAAAACCGAAAAAATCGACAAGGATAACCTGCTGAAATATATTGCCCCTCAGGATTTGCGGGCATTTGGTCTTATCCCCGAAATTGTGGGCAGGCTGCCTGTGGTTGCTTTTCTTGAACCCCTAAACCGCGATGCCTTGCGCAGTATTCTTACCGAACCTAAAAATGCCATTACCAAACAATACATAAAATTGTTCGAGATGGATGGGATTGAGCTTGAGTTCAGCGAAGATGCCCTTGAATTTGTGGTTGACAAGGCCATTGAATTTAAGCTGGGTGCCCGCGGATTACGTTCTATCTGCGAAAACATCATGCTCGACGCCATGTTCGACCTGCCCGGTCAGAAAAACAAGAAATTTGTTATTGATTTAAAATTCGCCCGCGAAAAACTCAGTATCGACCTGGCACATACCCTGCGCAATGCAGGCTAAACCCATTGCCATGCCGAACAACAAACCCGATATCAGAGAAGCGTCGCCCGTCGAAATCAGCAGCTTTATTGCCGCTTCGGGCGAAAAAGCATTTCGCGCAAACCAGCTGCATGAATGGCTCTGGGTGAAAGGGGCTCGCAGTTTCGACGAGATGAGTTCGCTGCCCAAAACATTCCGCGATACGTTGCAGGAACACTTTGAATTCCGTTCGTTACAAACCGAAATCGAACAGCAAAGCCGCGATAAAACCGTGAAGTCAGCTTTTCGTCTCAGCGACGGTCATTTGGTGGAAGGGGTACTCATTCCTTCGCCTGACCGCGTTACAGCCTGCATTTCGACACAGGTTGGCTGTGCCATGAATTGTGGTTTTTGCGCTACCGGGGCAATGGGCTTCACCCGCAACCTGAGTGCCGGCGAAATATTCGATCAGTTCAGCATTCTCAACCGGCGCAGTATCGATTTTTTCGGGATACCACTGAGCAACCTGGTGGTAATGGGTATGGGCGAACCATTCTTGAATTTCGACAACCTGATGGCTGCCATGGGCCATATTTGCGACCCTAAGGGAATAAATTTCTCACCCACACGCATCACGGTTTCGACCATTGGAATCGCCGAAGGCATCAGGGCATTTGCCGATGCAGGAACCAAAATAAACCTTTCGATATCGCTGCACACGGCCAGTGAGAACCTCAGAATCGACATGATGCCTGCATCAAAAAAGCACAACATGAGCCGCCTGCGCGATGCCATCAGATATTATCACAGCAAAACGGGGATGCGCATAACCTACGAATATATTTTATTCGGTGGCCTGAACGATTCACCGGAACATGCTCAGGCACTGGCTGAATTCTGTAAAATTTCGCCTTGCAAAATCAATATTATCGAATACAACAGTACGGGAAACAAGCGGTTCACATTTTCGCCTGTCGAAAACCGCGAT
>JAGOEF010000237.1 GCA_017997855.1 Bacteroidales bacterium | reverse complement strand
AGATGAAGCAACTCATCCTTGAGAGCCTGAGCTTTTTCTGCCCAATCCGAAAATTCTTCCCAACGATCGTCCCAGCCTGCTTTGTGCGACGACAGATTGGCAACCATTGCCCCAAGCGATGCTCCAAGAGCACCTATGTAAGCACTAATCGATCCGCCTCCCGGAGCCGGTGATTCCGATGCTGTTTCATCGGCAAATGCCTTACAGGTCATGTCGATGAGTTTCTTTGAAGCCTTGTCGGATTCAATCAGATATTCAATGATTTTCTCTTTGGGGTTAAAGGGTTTCAAATCGTCGAGCCCCATTGATTTAACGGCAATTTTCAGGATTTCTTCTTCCGAAATACCCACCGACCGCTGTTGTTTTTTTAGGAAATACTTGCCGGCTTCGATAAGAGTTTTCTTGGGAACCAGACCCACAATTTCGGTGCCTGTAACGCGTACACCACGCTCGGCGGCCTTTTTGCATATTTCGTCAAACGCAATATGTAAGGGTGTCTGAGCAATATTGGTTATGTTCATCGATACCTGAGCTATGCCATATTCATCAATAAACCAGCCTATGGCTTTGGTGCCTTTCAGGGTGCCTGGAATCATTACCTGTTCGCCTTTTTCGTCGAGAACCACCTTGCCGGTAACCTGATTGCCTTCCCTTTTGGGACGGCCTTTTTCGCGCACATCGAAAGCGATGGCATTGGCACGTCGGGTTGAGGTAGTATTGAGGTTAAAATTAACGGCAATCAGAAAATCGCGGGCACCCACAGCTGTAGCCCCCGAACGGGCATTGAATCTGGCTTCGCCGAAATCGGGTTTCCATTCGGGTTTGCCAATTTTATCTTTTAAACCTTCGTATTCGCCCGAACGGCAATAGGCGAGATTTCTGCGCTCGGGGGTAAAGGCTGCATTTTCGTAACAATACACCGGTATTCCTAGTTCTTCACCAATCCGTTTGCCGAGTTTGCGGGCATATTCGGCTACTTCTTCCATGCTGATATTGGCAACCGGAATCAGGGGGCACACGTCGGTGGCACCAAAACGCGGATGGGCACCGCTATGTTTTTGCATATCAATTAATTCAGAAGCCTTTTTTACTGCTGCAACTGCTGCGTCGAGCACTTCGGAAGGGGTACCTACAAAAGTTACCACGGTGCGGTTTGTGGCCATGCCCGGGTCAACATCGAGAAGCTTTACACCTTCTGTTTTTTCAATTTCATCGGTTATCTGCCTGATAATGTTCATGTCGCGCCCTTCGCTGAAATTGGGAACGCATTCTATCAATTGTTTCATAAGTTATCGTTTTGTGCAAAGAAAATAATTTAATAGGGAATTAATATCGGTGTTGCCGAAAAACACAAAAAATGCCCCGAAAAACCGGAGCATTTAGATTGCATTTGCTTGGAAATGTTTGTTATTAATTTGTCAGGCTGCCAAAAACTTTTTTCAAAATATCGGTAACCCTTGCAGCAGGGTTTTCGCGAATTTGTTTTTCTTCGATGGCCAGTTTAACAAACAAACCTTCCAGTGCTTTTTGAGTTACATATTCGTTCAGGTCGGTTTCGATTTTCGGATTGCCGGTTACTATGGTGGTCTTATTGTATTGAGTTACCAGAGGGTCCCAGTATTTGGTAAGGGCTACCTTTTCGGTGGCTTGTTTCACTTTGGGATAAAACAAATCGTGCAACTGGCTCCAGGTTTGTTTCCTGAAATACTGGGTAGCTGCGTCATCGCTTCCGTGCAAAATATTTTTTGCATCGGCAAAAGTCATGTTGGTGATGGCATTGGCGAACACCGGATAGGCTTCTTTTACAGCGGCTTCGGCTGCGCGGTTCAGGGTTTCTTCAAATTTGTTTACCTGATTGTCCATCCCCAGTTTTAAAGCATATTCCTTTACTTTTATGGCTTCCTGAGGAAATTTAATAAACACGCTGGCGTCTTTATAGAAACCATTTTCTACCGCGAGTACATCCACCGACTTTCGCGCACCAACCGTGAGCGCATCTTTTAAACCCGAAACGATTTCGCTATTGGTCAGTTCGGTGGTTGTATTGCCCGAAGGTATGCTTTTACCCAGTTCGCTCAGGATTTCGCATCCGGTAACAAAAAACAAACTGATGATAAGCCCCAGAAAAAGCGATTTTTTATTCATATTACGCATAACATCAAATTTTTGGTTTACTGCAAAATTAGTTTAATTATTCGAAAATCACGGAAAATATAATATGTTTTAGTTTCCTCATAAATTGAAAGTAAAATTAAAACACTGATAATTCTGAATTAAAATATGTTGTATATTTGTTGATTGTGTTGTGAATTAATTAGTAACTAAAAACTACATGTATGAATGCTAAGACTTACTTTTCGAAAGTAGCCTTTGTCTTGGTTTCCATTTTGCTTATGTTTCAGTTCTCCCTTAGGTCGCAAACCGTGACCAATGGCGATTTCGAATCGTGGACAGCAGGGAATCCTGACGGATGGACAATCAATGTTATCAGCAGTTCACTGACTTTTACCCAGGCTTCGGGTTTAGGTGTGACCGGCGATGCATTACAGATTTTGTCGCAGAGTAACCCCGGAGGTTACGACGGCAATTTCTCAACAGTTGTTACCGGAATTACCCCGGGAAGTTATTATAACCTCTCGGTTATGGTAAAAGGTAACGACGATATGTTGAAACTGCGCTATTTCAGTATGCAATGGCTTGATGCCTCCGATGCTCAGATTGGCGCCAATATCGACGAAAACACCTTTAGTCCGAACACCTCCAATGCTTGGACTGCTTTTGAACTTTTTACCAATCCGATTCAGGCCCCTGCAGGTGCTGCCAAACTGGTAGTTAACTTCAGGGCTTACAATGGGGTAGGTTATACTGCAGGTTCCACCACGCTTTGGGTTGATGACCTGACTGTGACTGAACAAATTTTCATTGATCCTGACCGCACTGCCGGTGATGTAACTCAAACATCCGATTTGGTGGGTGGTTCTCTGAATTTTGTTTTTGATGCAGGCACTTATGTTTGCGATATTACCCAACCAATTGGTGAAAACGTTCCCTGGGTTGTGGCAAATGCTACCTACGCACCCTATTCCGGCAACTGGATTGGTGTTGCAATTGATTTCCCTGCCGGTTTTACCGGTGCTTCTGATATCGTGGCTCTTAATATAGATGGTGTGGCTCAGACCGGACCATTTTTGAGTGCAGAAGAAACTGCTGCCGGTGAATTATGGTATTATTTCGAAATGGATGGAGCTTCCGATGTTACACATACCCTGGTAGTCAACTGGGACGGACTCAATCAATACGAAACAGAAATATTCGTAATCAATGCTATTGACCTGGCTTTGCAGGAAAATCCTGCAATTCAACAGGGTATAGATAATACAGATCTTACTTTGACCCCGGCTACACAGACTATTATGACTACCGACAATGCGGTAGTGAATATGACGCTTGATATGCCACTGTATGATGCCGATTTTCCGGCCGATATGTATGGTGATGTGTTATTTACTTTTAGCAATGCATTACCCGCCGGAGCCAATATTCTGATTACTCAGGATGCTACTACGGTTGCCGATTATACAGCAACCGGTGGCGAAACCTCTCTCTGGTTTTACGAAGATATGTCGGCAACCCTCGACAGAATACCAATGACAGATTTTGATGACAATACCTATAATTTTGTTATCACCTTCAGTAATATGTCGGTGCAGACCACCTACAATATGACTGTAAGTCTGATTGGTGACCTGATGACCGGATTTACCAAT
>JAGOEF010000236.1 GCA_017997855.1 Bacteroidales bacterium | reverse complement strand
CAACAAGTAACGCCGGAAGAAGAATGTATTTTTGCCAAATATTCATAACTACAATAGTAATAAGTAATATAACTGTATTGGAAGGCTTTTATTTTATTTCATCAACATCCTGCAAAAATTGCAGTAATTTTTTTACAGCCATGGCTCTGTGGCTTATTGCGTTTTTCTCGTTTTCGCTCATTTCGGCGAAACTCTGTGTATGATGTTCAGGAATAAAAACAGGATCGTAACCAAATCCTGATGAGCCGCGCTTTTCAGCAATAATGTGTCCGTTAATTACCCCTTCAAATAAATAATTACCCCGATTGCTGACCAAAGCGATAACCGTACGAAACCTGGCTTTTTTATTTTCGTAGGGCTGTAACTCCTGAAGCAGCTTTTCGATATTCTTTTCAGATTTTTTATCATCCCCGGCATAGCGGGCCGAAAATACACCCGGACGCATGTCAAGTGCTTCTACTTCGAGTCCTGTGTCATCAGCAAAGCAATGTACTCCATATTTTGTTGCCACAAATTGCGCCTTTTGCAGGGCATTGGCTTCAAGAGTAAGTCCTGTCTCGGGAACATCTTCATGACAACCGATTTCGGCTAAACTGACAACATTCGCCACATCCGCCAGAATTTGTCGGACTTCCTGAAGTTTGTGTGAATTATTTGTTGCAAATACCAGCGACAACATCAGTATTCAAATTCAATGTTATGTATGATTTGCCTTATGGCAGGCGGAAAATATTCGTTCACAATCAATTCGCGGTCATAAAGTCCGAAAGGTATATCTACCGAAGAATAGCTTCCGTGCAATAATTCTCCGCTTGCATTATAAATACTGAAATGCACTTTGAAATTGCGGCTGAAATCGGATCTTCCGCTGGCATATGGATCCCCGTAGTTACCTTTTATCTCGAACTGATTAATAAACAAGAACATATCAACATTGCGGCGTGTCGCCAATTCCTGCAGAAAAAGGGTGTCGTTAAATTTGATATGCAGGTATTTGTTTTCGCCCGACTGAGTATGACTGACCAATTCCCCATTTTCGGTACGTGCACCCCAAAATGGCTCCTCCGCTTTTTCCTTATTTTTCTTAGGGAAAATCTTGCGAAAAAGGCTCGGTTCTTCTGCAACTTCGGGGCGATTTTGCATTTTGGTTTCCATCACATAGCTAATACTGGTATACAACCCGTTAATATCGTCGCGGGCTTCTTTAGTGTTATCGGTAAGCAAGTCGACGGTATAGCACGAATCAACAAATGCCATGTGCATCTGACGGTTCCACTGGGCTCTGAAATACAGCATCAGCTCATCGTGTGTACAATTATACTTTTTTGCCATTTCGGGTGTTGCATCGTTCAAATATATCCGCGGGTCAAATGGAACAATCAGCATCCTTACATTATGGGCTGGTCCTTTTTTAAATACGGGTTCCAGTTGGGCAAAAGCCAGCGATTGCACAAAAAGCAAAACAATAAAAACTATTTGCCGGTGTTTTATCATCTGAATAAGTTCACAATATCGTTGCCAATAACGAATACCATCAGCAGCAAAATAATTACCAGCCCGATATATTGCACAATTTCCATAAACCTGTCGGAGAATTTCTTACGTGTAACCGCTTCAATCAACAGGAACAAGGCGTGGCCGCCATCGAGGGCAGGTATGGGAAGAATATTGATAAATGCCAGAATCATCGAGAGCAAACCGGTTATATACCAGAATCTGGCCCAATTCCATTGTGGTCCATAAATCTTGGCAATACCAATGGGGCCGGCCAAATCTCGTGTTTTTTCGGCACCTTTAAAAATCATTTTGAATCCTTTAATATTGGAATAAATGGCTTCGAAACCATCGCTGTAAGCATAGTGCATCGCACTAAAAAAGGTGTAGTCTTTTGCCTTATAATTGTTTTTTATCTTTATTCCGATCATACCATTCGAATCAATCGGGATAGAAAGATTTAGTTCTTCACCTTTCCGATTAATTAAAAAGTCGACAGTATCATTTTTGTGTTTCAATATAAATTCTCTGAAATTTCCATAGGTACTAACAGGCGTAATATCCATCGTCAGAAATTGATCGCCATTGCGTAAACCGGCTTTATACGCAGACAAAGTGTCAATTACACTGTCAATTACTAAAGGGTAATTATCGAAACCAATAAACAGGTTTCCTTTGCCAACATATTTATATACGGTATCAGGTACATCAACGGTAACCATATCACCATTCCGTTTTACGACCACCTCTCCACCAAAATACATGCGTGTCGAAAGCACATCTTCGGCCCGGACAGCATCTTTTCCGTTAATCGAAATAATCCGGTCTCCCGATTTAAAGCCAATCAGTCGCGCATACTCATACGCATGAATGCCATCAGGAACATTCTCGAGGGGTAAATAGGCTTTGTTGAAGACAAGATGCGACATTGTGAAAATCAATATCCCAAGGATAACATTCATTACCACTCCGGCAATCATTACAATGAAACGCTGCCAGGCCGGTTTCGACCTGAATTCCCAGGGTTGCGGGGCTTGCTTCATTTGCTCTTTATCCATCGATTCGTCAATCATCCCGGAAATTTTGCAATACCCGCCAACCGGAAGCCATCCAATTCCAAATTCGGTGTCACCAAATTTACGGCTCCAGATTTTGAATTTCCCAATATCGAAAAAGATATAAAACTTATCTACTTTGATTTTGAAAGCGCGTGCAGCAATGTAATGGCCGAATTCGTGCACCAGTACCAGTATGGCCAGTGCGGTTATCAGCTGGGCTGCCATGATCAATCCATTCATATTATTTTGTTTTTATTATTTCAAGTGCAATTGTCCTCGACTGTTTGTCGGTAGCTATATATTCGTTTAAATCGGGATTTTCTATTATATCGGTACGTAACATTGTCTTTTCGATAATTTCGGATATTTGTGTAAAGTCAATCCTACCTTCGAGGAAACTGCTAACGGCTACTTCGTTGGCTGCATTCATAGCGCAGGGTATATTGCCGCCTTGCTTTAGTGCCTCGTAAGCCAATTTCAGATTGCTGAACGTGTCGGTATCGGGTTTTTCGAAATTGAGGGTCAATCCGGATGCAAAGTCAAGTCTGGGTACGTCGGAAGCAATGCGCTCAGGAAACGAAAAAGCATAATGAATGGGCATTTTCATATCAGGCAGGCTGAGTTGCGCTTTTATTGACCCATCGTTAAATTGCACCATGGAATGCACTATCGACTGCGGGTGAATTACCACTTCGATATTATCAGGTGTTATTCCGAAAAGCCAGTGTGCTTCAATTACCTCGAGGCCTTTGTTCATGAGGCTGGCCGAATCGATGGTGACCTTGGGGCCCATGTTCCATTTAGGGTGTTGCAATGCCTCTGCTGCGCTTACTTTCTTCAATGCTTCTGTTTTCATACCCCTGAATGGTCCACCCGATGCGGTTAGAATCAGCTTTTCAACTGAACGATATTTTTCACCCACAATACATTGAAAAATGGCTGAGTGTTCCGAATCGACAGGTATGATCGGTGACTTATACATTTTAGAAAGGCGGGTAATCAAATCACCGGCAACCACCAGGGTTTCCTTATTGGCAAGAGCAATCACTTTCCCGGCTTCGATGGCTGCAATAGTCGGTTCTAGTCCTGCAAAGCCTACCATGGCAGTAAGTACAATATCGACAGAACCACACGATGCTGCATATTTCACCGATTCGGCACCGCTAAATACCTTTATGGGATATTCAGCCAATGCAGTTTTTACTTCCGGATATTTTGTTT
>JAGOEF010000235.1 GCA_017997855.1 Bacteroidales bacterium | reverse complement strand
CCATTACTGCAACCGATCCTCAAAACTACATGATAAGCCATGGTTACGACTCTCCCGATAATGTTGAAACGGATGCAACCGACCCTGCTGTCGTTCATCTTTTTGTGCAGACTGCTTTCAGCGAGGGTATTGTTTATTCAATAAGTGTAGTAGGAATCTCTGACCTCTGTGGTAATACAATGTCGTCATCGCAACACGATTTCAGTATATACACACCTGCTGAAAACGATATCGTCATCAACGAAATTATGGCCGATCCCACACCTGTTGTCGGACTTCCGGAGGCAGAATATATCGAAATTTACAACACAACTTCTACACCTGTCAATATGACCGGTTGGACGCTGGTAGTAGGTTCTTACGTGAAAATTATCCCGATAGCCCAAATCGATGCCAACGGCTTTATGATACTTTGCAGTACTGCAGATGTAGAACTTTTTGGTTCGGGAGTTAATGCGGTTGGTATTGTTTCGTTTCCTGCAATACCAAATTCTGGTCAAACATTAAAGATAATCGACACAGAAGGTAACGAAATCAACATTGTAAGCTACGATATCACATGGTATCAGGACGCTTCGAAAGATGATGGTGGTTGGTCGCTCGAACGAATCGACCCGGACAACAATTGTGGGGAAATAACAAACTGGAAGGCCTCGCTCAACCCATTGGGAGGAACGCCTGGTCTGATTAACTCTGCCTATTCGCTTAATCCCGATAATACTGCGCCACAAGTACAATCGCTGCAGGTAGTTTCAAATACAGAACTTCTTCTTGAGTTTTCCGAAAAAGTGGATAACAATACAATTATCATTTCGAACTTTTCAGTTGAACCGTTATCAATTAACCCTTCGTTGGTTTTTTTAAACAACGATAGCAAGAGAGTAAGCCTTTATTTTTCCGATTCTTTTGCCGAAAACACTTTATACACACTGCAGGTTAGCAACGTATCCGATTTATGCGGAAATGCAATTGAAACTACAACACAAAACTTCAATATTTACTTCCCTGTTGTGAACGATATTGTAATTAACGAGATTATGGCAGATCCTACTCCAGTTGTAGGCCTTCCCGAAGCAGAATATATCGAAATACACAACACCACAGGGAATGTAATTACACTAACCGGCTGGAAACTTATTGTTGGTAATTATGTGAAGGAGTTTCCTTCTTCTCAGATCGATGCTTATGGTTATATGGTTCTTTGCAGCCCTTCTAACGTAAATTTGTTCGAAGTAGGAACCACTGTTGCGGGAATAACTTCGTTTCCTGCACTTCCGAACGACGGGAAAACCATTAAAATTTTCGATTCCGACAGTGTAGAAATAAATACTGTTACTTACGATATTTCGTGGTATCAGAATCCCGATAAAAGCGACGGAGGTTGGTCGCTCGAAAAAATTGATCCGCTGAACCATTGCGGAGGAATAAACAACTGGATTGCTTCGGTCGACGAAGCAGGAGGAACGCCCGGTTTGGCAAATTCAGTAATGGCCGAAAACCCCGATAATTCATCCCCTTCTTTGGTTTCGGTTCAGGTGCTTACTTTTAACGAGATTCTGCTTACATTTTCGGAGTATGTCGATACTGTATCAGCTGTAAATACTGCAAATTACCAGATATTACCGGAATACAACAATCCGGAATACATTTATGTAGATGCTGCAAATCTGTCTCTTGTGCATGTATTTGTTCCCTATTCCTTTACCGAAACTGTGGTGTACACGCTCACTGTTAACCATATTTCTGACCTTTGCGGAAACGAGCTCTCTTCTGCAAGCATTAGTTTCAGCGTATACAATCCCAAGGCTTACGACATTGTAATCAGCGAAATTATGGCCGATCCCGACCCTGTTGTTGGTCTGCCCAATGCCGAATACATCGAACTGCACAATGTGAGCACTATGCCGGTTGATATTGCAAACTGGAAACTATATTCCGGAAGTTCATCGTGCACCCTTCCTGCCTTCACAATCGAAGCTGGCGATTACGCAACGATATGTCATTCGAATGATGCAATGCTTTTTGCTTCGTACGATAACATCATTGGTGTTTCTGGATTTCCGTCACTTACCAACAGTGGTGCTGTTCTTTCGCTGGTTTCGGGTAACAATACCAATATTCATTCGGTTGCATATTCCGATGCATGGTATCAGAATAACTTTAAAAAAGCCGGTGGTTGGTCGCTCGAAATGATTGATGTTACCAACCCTTGCGAAGGGATAAACAACTGGATTGCGAGCAACAGCAACAGGGGAGGAACACCATCGGAGGGAAATTCCGTTGCTGCCGAAAATCAGGATGTTACGAGCCCGTTTATCTCAAGTGCCGAAATTGTAAACGCCGATACCTTGAGGGTGTATTTTAGCGAAACCATGCGCCTCTCATCTTTGCTGCCTATTCATAATTATTTGGTTGACAATGGCATTGGCTCTCCGGTATGGGTCTATCCTGAACCGCCACAGTTCAATTCGGTTTTGTTGAAATTCAATTCAGTGTTTTTACCTAGCACCGTATATGAGCTCGAATTTGTCGACACCTTACGCGATTGTGAAGGCAACGATATCATTCAAAGTTTTGACGTACTTTTTGGTATTGCCGATTCAATTGAAGCAGGTGATCTTGTGATTAATGAATTGCTGTTCAATCCTTACCCCGACGGGTATGATTTTATTGAATTTTATAATAATTCCGAAAAAATCATCGATCTAAAGCAGCTTTGGCTATCGAAACGCGATGCCTTGGGTAATCCCGAAGAGGCAAAGCAGCCTACCGAACGCAGTTACATTGTTTTGCCGGGAGAGTATATTGCAATTACCGAAAACCCTTCCGATATAGCCACCCGCTATTATGTGCCATTTCCGCATAGAGTTGTTGCATCCGGCCAAATGCCAAGTCTTCCCGACAGTGAAGGCAATCTGATTGTGTTCGACAGGACTATGAATGTAATTGATGAATTCAGCTACAACTCCGATATGCATTTCGGTTTGCTGGCCGACGATGATGGAGTATCGCTCGAGCGGATCGATTTTGAAGAAACAACCCAGCTTAATTCGAATTGGCATTCTGCTGCCGCTGACGTAGGCTATGCTACACCGGGTTATCAGAACAGCCAGTACCGCCCTTCGGGTGTTGAGGTTGAAGATGCCATAACCCTTGATCCGAAAGTATTCTCTCCTGATAACGATGGCTACAACGACCGGCTGAATATTCTGTATCAATTCGAAAACCCGGGAACAGTAGCCACAATAGCAATTTACGACTCCAAAGGCAGATTTATTACCTACCTGGCAAAAAACGAAAGCCTCTCAGCACAAGGTGTTTTGTTTTGGGATGGCCTTGACACCCGCAATCAGATTTGCCCGATAGGAATTTATATTATCTACGCCGAGATGTACGATGCCACAGGCAAAACATGGAACGAAAAAATTACCTGCGTGTTGAGCATTAAAAAATAGAAAATGCCTCTGGAAAGCTTCTAATAATATCCAAAGAATTATAAGTTGTTGGTACAATAAAATAGATAGAAATAATTTTCCATTTTTAATTAAATAGTGTTTTTAATTTTGATTTATATATGTAATTTTGTTTTTAATAATATTAAGAACAAGACTTTTCGATTTTTTGTATCCTTTCTTGAAATTAGAATTAATTTATATATTAAAACTACTAGTGATGCGTTAAGTTTAAAAAATGTTTTATAATAATTTAAATATCAATAATTTAAGAACGTTCTTTGATTTTTTGATTTGATTTGAAAATTAGCTTTGCACGCTTAATTGTAAGGCTATGAA
>JAGOEF010000234.1 GCA_017997855.1 Bacteroidales bacterium | reverse complement strand
TGCGAAGTGGTAAAATTAGAGGGTAACAGTTACCGGATGGAGAACCGTAAAGAAATATTAAAAAAATAACAGACAAAAAGCTCAGTTTGCCTCAGTCGCTACGCTCCCTCATCAAACTGAGCTTTTTCAAACAAAAAAATATGTTTAACAAAGTGGTACTTTTTAATTGCGAAAAATTGTTACTTTTTTATTTGCTAATTACAATCCCTCAGTGTACGGGAATCCCACAGTAAGCTTTCTCTCTAATCAAGCATTTGCAAGGCTGTATAATCTCAGTAGATCATCAAAATTATTGTTATATGTTTTGCATATATGCAAAATAACGATTGCAAAATCATATAATTAGAAACATAAGTAAAACAATGGAATAAAATAGATAAGTTTTGTGTATAATTAAAATAAAATGCATATTTTTGCAGAAAACAGTTTTACATGATAAATAGCACCAAAAACAGACCGGTATATTTGAATAGGATACTACCTCACATCGATAAACATGTAATCAAAGTATTGGTTGGCCTTAGGCGTTCGGGCAAGAGTTTTATGATGTTAAACCTGATGGATTACATCCGAACAAAAAATTCCGATGCGAACATAGTGTATCTAAATAAAGAACATTACGAGTTCGATTCAATCAGGAATTATCATGATTTACAATCCTTTTTTGATGCAAAGTACCGGAATGACAAAAAGAATTACTTCTTTGTTGATGAGATTCAGGAAATTGAAGAATTTGAGAAATGTATTCGCAATATATTTTCAAAAAAACTAGCCGACATTTACATTTCGGGTAGCAATTCCGAAATATTATCCGGTGATTTGGCAAGTCTTTTAAGCGGCAGGTTTATTGAGATCAAAATTCACCCCCTGTCTTATGCCGAGTTTCTCGAGTTTATGAATTTACCCGATTCAAACGAGTCGTTTTACCGGTACTTAAAGCAAGGTGGTATGCCGGGGCTCATCAATTTTAAAGATGAGAAAAACACCCCCGTTGCCGATTACCTAAAAGGTGTTATCTCTACAGTATTATTAAAAGATGTTGTAAAACGATACAACATCCGCAATGTTGCATTTCTCGAAAAACTGGTCAATTTCTTGTCAAAAAACACGGGATCTTTGGTTTCGGCAAAGAATATAAGCGACTTTCTTAAATCTCAGAGAATAAACATCAGCCCCAATATTGTATTAAACTATATCAGCAATATTTGCAGTGCCTACTTCGTCAATAAAGTTTCAAGAATAGAAATTGTTGGAAGAAAAATATTTGAAATTGGCGACAAATATTATTTCGAAGATGTCGGCTTACGTAATACGCTGGTGGGTTATAATCCCGAAGATATTTCGATATTGCTCGAAAATGTGGTTTACAATCATTTGCGAATTGCCGGTTATACGGTTTATGTGGGCAAACAAGGTTTGAAAGAAATCGATTTTTTTGCTGAAAAAGATGGAGAGGTTATCTATGTTCAGGTCTGCTATTTATTGTCGGGCGAAAAAGTTATGGAGCGAGAGTTCGGCAATTTGTTAGCGATAGCCGATAACTACAAAAAATATGTGGTATCAATGGACGAAACGCCATTCCCGAATACTTGGAAAGGCATTGAACATAAGCACGTAATAGATTTTTGCAGGGATATCATTTAGTATATGTGTGACTCCGGACACTGAGGCACTCGAAGTGTCCGGAGTAGTTTGCTCTCGAAGTGTCCGGTTGTAGTTTGCTATAGAAGTGTCCGTTGTAGTATGCACTCGAAGATACCTTGGCAGCATTCCCGCACACTTCGAGACGATTCTCGTGCCTCGAATCCCTCAGTGTACGGGAATTTGCCGGACACTGAGGCTCTCGAAGTGTCCGAGGTAGTATGCACTCGAAGTGTCCGAGGTAGTATGCACTCGAAGTGTCCGGTTAAATTGTCAACGAACTATTAATAATTGTATTTCAATCTCATTTTTAATTTTTACTTTTGTTTCTATAACAAGAATACACCATGAAGGCAGTTTTTACCCTCTTCTTAATTATTGCCGGCAGTTTTTACCTGTCAGCGCAATCCATAGAATCCATCAAAGCCGACCGGCAGAATTATATCTGGGGCGAGGGCAGGGGAACCACCCTGAAAAAAGCCGACAACGAAGCCCTGGCTATGCTGATTAACCAGATTTCGACCGAAGTAGAAAGCAATTTTACCATGCTGCGCGACGAAAAACAACAGAATGGCGAAAGCGCCTATTCCGAAACCGTGCATTCGGTGGTGAATACCTACAGCAACGCCAGCCTGAAAAACACCGAGCGAATAGTAGTTTCGAATGAACCCGATGCTCAGGTGTTTCGCTACATTAAACGAAGCGAGATCAGCAAGATTTTCGAAGCGCGTAAGCAAAAGATTCTGGGCTTTGTGTCGAACGGACAAATGGCACTCAATAACCTGATGATTGCCGATGCCCTCCGCTATTACTACTGGGCACTTACCCTGCTGCGCAGTCACCCCGATGGAAACAACATCAGCATTACCGCTGCCGATGGCACACAGCAGCTATTGGCCACCTGGCTTCCGTTTCAGATTCAGAACATCATGAATTCTATTGAGTCGAAAATTATGAAGATTGAAAAACTTCAGGGCTACACCCAAGTACAGTTGGCAATCAGTTATCTTGGAAAACCGGTGCGTAATTTTGACTATTCCTACTGGGATGGGCAGAACTGGTCGAACATTGTGAGTGCCAAAGACGGTCTGGGCTTTGCCGATTTACCCAAAGCTACCGGTGATATTGCCGAAGTGCAGCTAAAAGCCGAATATCTTTTCGAAGGTGAAGCGGCTGTCGATAATGAACTGCGCGATGTCATGGAAAAAATAGACCCGGTACCGTTTAAAAATGCATATTTCAAAACAGCTACCGGTGGTGCAACAATTGCCCCGATACAGCCTGAGCCCCTCCCCGAAATTGCTCCGGTTGTCGAAACTTCAACTGCAACCTATGATGTTACGATAAAAAAATTGGTAACAGCCATCAACAGCGGAAACTATACCTCCGTGCAATCGCTGTTCACCGAAAGCGGATATCAGTTGTTCACGCAACTGGTGCAATATGGTAAATCAAGGGTGCTGTCATCCGACAACCTGCAATACATGAAGTTTGGCGATAAAACCCAATGCCGTGCCCTGCGTATGAACTTTGGCTTTAGCAACAACACCCGTAGTTTTGTGGAAGATTTGGTATTGAGTTTCGATGCTTCGGGCAAGATATGTGACCTCACCCTTGGATTAGGGCAGAATGCCATTCAGGATATTTTGAAGCAAGATGCATGGAGCGAAACCGTCAGGCTTTCACTCATCGACTTCATGGAGCATTACAAAACCGCCTTTGCCTTAAAAAGGCTTGATTATATACGGAATATCTTTTCGGATGATGCCCTGATAATTACCGGATGGGTAACAAAGGCTCAGCCATCAAAAGAATTTCCCTATCAAAACAACCAGATTGTGAAATACAACCGCTACACCAAGGAAGAATACCTGAAACGGCTCGAAATGGCGTTTGGCAGCAACGAATTCATCAACCTCAAATTCAACGACAACAATATCCGCAAATCGGGTAAAGGCGGTGAGGTGTATGGCATTCAGATTCAGCAGGATTATTTTTCGTCGAGCTATGGCGACAGCGGATATTTATTTTTACTGATCGACCTGAACGATTCGGCACAACCCGTAATACATGTTCGCACCTGGCAACCCGAAAAAAATCCCGATGGCAGCATTTATGGGGTTGAGAATTTTTAAAACTCAGTTTATAAGCCCT
>JAGOEF010000011.1 GCA_017997855.1 Bacteroidales bacterium | reverse complement strand
TGCAGTTTCTCGATAGATGCACGCAACTCTTCGTAGTCGTCGGCATCTA
This sequence comes from Bacteroidales bacterium, assembly GCA_017997855.1. The sequence goes on along the minus strand of JAGOEF010000011.1, from coordinate 18,093 downwards.
CCGGATAGATTCCTGCAAACAGCATGGGCTTTACTTCGGCAAAACCCTCAATAGCCGCAACACATGGTCTTTCGAAATGGGTTATTGTATCACCTACCTTCACTTCGCTGGCAGTTTTTATCCCCGAAATAATATATCCTACATCTCCAGCCGAAAGTGTTCTGCGTGGCTCTAAGCCCATTTTCAACACACCAATTTCGTCAGCGTCATAGTCATGCTCGGTATTAAAAAACTTCACATGGTCTTTTTGATTAATGGTACCGTTGAATATGCGGAAATAAGCGATAATTCCTCTGAAAGGATTAAATACCGAATCGAAAATAAGTGCTTCCAATGGTTTTTCAGGATCACCTTTCGGAGGGGGTATCCGGTGAATGATGGCTTCCAGAATTTCTTCGGTGCCATATCCGGTTTTCCCACTCGACCTGATGATGTCTTCTCTTTTGCATCCTATTAATTCGATAATCTGATCTTCGACCTCATCGGGCATCGCGGCATCAAGGTCCATTTTATTCATCACCGGGATAATTTCCAGATTATGATCAATAGCCTGATACAACACCGATATCGTCTGTGCCTGAATACCCTGGGTAGCATCAACAATCAGCAGGGCACCCTCGCAAGCTGCAATCGAACGGCTTACCTCGTACGAAAAATCGACATGCCCCGGTGTATCAATCAGATTCAGCAAATAGTTTATGCCGCCTGATTCGTATTCCATCTGAATGGCATGGCTTTTAATAGTGATGCCACGCTCCCGTTCCAAATCCATGTCATCGAGAACCTGATTCTGAAAATCACGCTCCGATATGGTATTGGTAATCAGCAACAATCTGTCGGCAAGAGTACTCTTTCCATGATCGATGTGCGCAATGATGCAAAAATTCCTGATGTTCTTCATAAAAATACATTTCGGCGCAAAGATAAAAAATCAATCGAAGTAAATGCATACTAAGATTCATTGCAGCAAAATCGTTACATGAATTATAACAAAAGTACAGGCGGCAGCTTGCAATGCAGATGCCGGCCTGTACCTGACACACAACAACAAACCATGCTATGCTACTGCGGGCTTCAGGTAAACAATAATCTGAACCTGATTTTCGGGTTCAGATGCAGGACTGATACGCTGAATTCTCGTTTCGAAAATATCAGCGTAGCCCATTTCGAGGAGTTTACTCACCGCATTGTTCTCGTTGCGGGGTAAAAACCCCAGTTTGTGCTGGTTGAAAAACACAGCCACAGCATGCGCATCGTAATGGTTATCCGGCTCAGCCACCAGGTGAAGCTCGGTGCCTACCGAAAGTTCCGAAAAAACCACCGGTGCATCGTAAAAGGTAAAACCGGCTATCCGGCAATGAATAAAATGACGTCGTTCCATTTCGCTTATCAGTTAATTATGACACAAATAAACCATAGGCTTGTGACAACTAATGACAATCGAAAAATATTTTCGAAAAAATGCAATTTCTACCTTCAGCATTAAACCTACCTGACGTTAACAAGTGGAAAAATGCATTTGGAATTACCCGGAATTTATTATAACCTGCGACAAATAATTTTTTCGAAAACTGCTAAGCTTCGTTTCGATAAAACCCTCAAGACTTCCGGGTTGTAAAACTTCGACCTCGTTGAGCAGACCCATAACAAACCGGCCTACGCCTTCGAAACTGCACACGGTAGTCTCGAGTATCCATTCGGCATGAGCGTTTTGTGTTAAAAACTGCCCCGAAAGGGGGTATTCCTCCTGCAATAAAGTAGCCGCCCGCATACTGAGTTTTAGTTTCACCGGAATTTGTTCTGGACCACTCATCCTGAATATATCGGTAAATGCCGTTTGGTGTTTGGCTTCGAACTGCCATCCCCGATCGAGGATTTCCACCGAACGGATACGGGCAATTTTAAAATATTTATTGCTTGCCGACTCGGGTTCGTATGCCCAAAGCTGGACATAATTCACCGTAAAATCGAAAGGTTCAACCAGACGGGTAGTTGTTGAACTGCTGTGGGCAGAACTGTAATCTATCAGTCGCACCTGTTTTTTCTGCCGGATGGCTTCGCATAATGCAACGATATTCTCAGACTTTTCGGGGGTAACAATGGCGTAGGGCACAAGCTTGTTATTGTAAAGCGAAAACAGCTTCTGCGTAAGGCTCTCTTTAAGTGCACCATCAAAATCGATGGAATGAATAGCCCTTGAAAGTAATTCAGACTCCTCAGCAGAAAAGTGCAGCAGGTCAGAAAGTTTCCTGCCTTTTTCGAATTCCACTATCCGAAAATACGATTCATTCGACTCAACAACAAAACCACAATCGCGCAGGGTTTGAATATAACGGCGAATTGTACGCGCAGACTTGCCCATTTCGCCTGCCAACCCATCGATAGTGCGCCCATATGGCCCGCTGAGCTGTATAAGCAGGCGCAGGATACTTTCAAATTTTGCTTGTTCTATCATTTATTTTTGCAGCAATTTATCCAAAATTAATAATTTATGGTAATTGTTTGCAAAAAACGAAATACAATCTCAGAAATTCAAGTTCAAATTACCTGAAGCTATTCACAAACTTAACCGCCATGTTGAAATATCCCGGAAAATTGGTAAAACTTTGCGAATTGAGCGTATCCATAGGTGTATGATATACCCTGAAAGCATCACCATGATCGAGAAAGAAAACCGCCGGAACATGCTGTTCAGCAAAAGGGAAATGGTCGCTGTTACCACTGAGTTCGTTCACTTCAAAATCCGGAATCCAGCGGGCGTCCTGATTAAGTTTATAGATATGCGCATAGCCCGAAGCCGCCTCGGGACTCATTTCGGTGTACACTTCGTGGCAATTGTCGGCAATCATATCGTAATTTATAAGGTATAAAATATTTGAGAGTGGAAATTTTGGGTTTTTTACATAATGATATGAGCCGTTTAATCCGGTTTCTTCACCCGCAAAAGCCATGAAAGCAATCGAATAGCGGGGTTGGTTACCCGGTTGAGAGTAATACTCGGCAAGGTTCAGCAGCATGGCCACACCACTGGCATTGTCGTTAGCACCCGGATAAAACACGTCTTTACCATGCCTGCCCAAATGGTCAAGATGTGCTGTAAACACGTAAAATGAATCGGGACACTGACTCCCTTCGATATAAGCCAACACATTGTTTGTTTTGTATTTTTTAATAAACCGGTTCTCGATTTCGGCAGTAAATTGCTTCGGCGTCTTTCCCAAAGCCCTGTCGGTAATCCAGATTTGTTTAGTGGGATATATTTTACCGGAACCGGCTACATACCATTTCAGGGGCTCATCGAATATAAACATGAATTTGCTGATACCTGTTTTTTGAATTTCACGGCTAAACTCAGGATGCCTCACTAAAAAGTAGTATTCTACGGCAACAAACAATTTTGCCGTATCGAGTTTCATCATCTCGGAGATTGCATCGGAGGCTGAACCGGTAGTATCAATTCTAAATATATTGTAAGTTCCCGAAAAACCTTCACAGAACTCGCGAACCACAAAATCGTAGCCTGCACGCAGTTCTTTACCATCGACCTCCACCTTCATATCGCCGGGAAATGTATTTACCGAAAACGAAAAAGCTTGATAGAAGGAGCCCCAGGATTTCAGGCCCATACGTTTAAACTCATTTCGGATATACGCCGCAGCTTTTACATCACCCTTCTTGTAATAGCCCCTTCCATCGTATTTTTCTGAGGAAAGTTCTGTTATTACCGATTCGGCATATTTCATATTCTGGGCGTTGATACCCGAAAAACACACAAGAGAAATAATCGCGAGTAAAAGTTTGGTTTTCATGTGCAGTAAGTGTTGGTTAATACGATGACATTTCCGTCAAAGATAATGATGGATAAAACCAGTCGGTTATAACAAAACCTTAAAATTCAAAGCTCAAATCTTAAAAAAACCAAAAAATGGAAGATGCTATCAAATGATTATTCCTTGAACAGACTATCGACAAATTCTTTTTTATCGAACAACTGAAGGTCGTCGATTCCTTCGCCAATACCAATATATTTAACCGGAATCTTAAACTGATCGGAAACGCCTATTACCACGCCTCCCTTGGCAGTACCGTCGAGCTTGGTTACCGCAAGGGCGTTAACATCGGTGGCAAGTGTAAACTGCTTTGCCTGTTCAAAAGCGTTCTGTCCGGTAGAAGCATCAATTACCAGCAATATTTCGTGGGGTGCACCGGGAACCACCTTTTGCATTACATTTTTAATCTTCGTCAGTTCGTTCATCAGGTTCAGCTTAGTCTGCAACCTTCCGGCAGTATCGATGATTACTACATCAGCCTGGTTTTTCTGAGCCGAAACCAATGTATCGTACGCCACCGATGCCGGGTCAGCACCCATTTGCTGTTTAATCATGGGTACTCCTACCCTGCCTGCCCAGATTTCGAGTTGCTCAATGGCTGCAGCCCTGAAGGTATCGGCAGCACCAATATATACTTTCTTTCCGGCTGAACTGAACCGGTGGGCCAGTTTCCCGATGGTTGTGGTTTTGCCAACACCATTAACGCCTACTACCATAATAACCCAGGGTTTACTATCGGTAGGGATATCCCAATCGATTGCGCCCTGAATTGTATTTTCCTCGAGCAATGCAGCAATTTCTTCGCGAAGAACACGGTTTAATTCGCCAGTTCCCAGATATTTATCACGCTTTACCCGATCTTCGATTCGTTCAATAATCCGCAACGTAGTATCAACGCCCACATCCGAAGAAATGAGTATTTCTTCCAGATCGTCGAGTACCTGATCGTCGACACGGGTTTTACCAAAAACTGCGCGGTTGAGTTTATCGAAAACACCCTGTCGGGTTTTCGACAAGCCCTGGTCGAGTTTGTCTTTTTTATCTTTATTGAACAATCCGAATAATGCCATTACACTAAATTTCAATTGAATGCTGCAAATATAACGAAAGAATTACCAAATGAAAACGGACATAAAATCAATAAAAAACAAAAACGTCCGAAAATTACTCCCGGACGTTAAAGCTATGAAAGTTAACGAATTACTTTGCGTTAAAAAAATCTTTTGAATTATCGGGGTGCATGATAGCTTCTTTAAAAATATAGGCACCCGTTTTAGGAGAACGTACCATTTTGATACATTTGATGTATTCTTTTCCTTCTCCGGTCTTCAGTGTTCCAACTACTTTCTTTGCCATGGTTCGTTATGTTTATTTTATTTCTTTATGAACGGTTTTTCTTTTCAGGATGGGATTGTATTTTTTCATCTCCATACGCTCGGGGGTATTTTTCCTGTTTTTGGTGGTGATGTACCTCGAGGTTCCGGGAAGTCCTGAGTCTTTGTGCTCGGTGCATTCTAAAATCACCTGTACACGGTTTCCTTTACTTTTCTTTGCCATGATACTGTCGTCTATTAATATTTATCAATGTATCCGTTTTTCACTGCTTCGTCAAGAGCTGATTTCAGTCCTTTTTTATTGATGGTCCGCATACCGGCCGGAGTTACCTTCAGCGTAACCCAGCGGTCTTCTTCCTGAAGATAAAACTTCTTTTCGAGCAGGTTGATTTCGAACCTGCGGTTGGTGCGGTTGTTGGCATGAGAAACATTATGCCCCTTTATCGACGTTTTTCCTGTTATCTGACATATACGTGCCATATCTTTCACTGTTTAAATTCGGACTGCAAAAGTCGTTAATTTTTCGTAATAAACAAAACATTTTAGTTTTTTTTAAAATAAAAGTGAAAATAAGCTCAAACAGCCAGACAGACCTTTCATTTTGTTGCCATGTTCCAATTGGTTTCAATATTATTTTCATTACTTTTGCTTTGTCGAAAAACGGCATATTTTATGTAAATACAAAACACTTTATTAAATAATATCGCAAATATGAAAAAACATTCACTAATTATCGTTGCACTGTTTGCAGCCATGGCGTTTATCTTTACTGCCTGCCCCTACTCATCCACAGTGCCTTTGACAGGCGCTACCGAAAACGTTGATCCGGTAATTTATGGAAAATGGCTTAAAGTTGATGAATACAGCGACTTCCCAAAGTACTATATTTTCACGAAAATGGATGGAAAAAAATTTCTCGTTGAGCAATATGAGTACAATTCTACCGACAGTATCTACACCAGTTCGGGAACCTACACTGCCCATTTTACAACCATTGGCAACACACGCTTCGCTAACATGTTGCAAGATGGGACGTATTATTTCTATAAAATGGACTTTTCGACTCCCGGCGAGTTTAAACTATTTGAGGTAACCGATAATATTGATGAAGTATATGACAATTCAACAGATCTGTATAATTTTTTCAAAACTCATAAGGACCTGAGTTTCTTTTACAATAAAGACGAAGAGACTTACACCTTTATTAAAGAGTAAATTACTTGGTAAAGAAAAAGCGACAGAAAATCTGCCGCTTTTTTTTTTATTAAATCAGGCTCGTCTTACCAGCCAAGCACATGAGCAAACACCAAGGGTGCTACAATGGTAGCATCCGATTCAATAATAAACCGGGGCGTTTCGGGCGAAAGCTTTCCCCATGTAATTTTTTCATTTGGCACTGCACCTGAATACGAGCCATAACTCGTTGTTGAATCGCTGATTTGACAAAAATATGCCCAGAACGGCGTTTCTTCCCATTCGAGGTCCTGAATCATCATGGGCACCACACAAATCGGAAAATCACCGGCAATGCCACCTCCAATCTGGAAGAAACCCACTCCGGCTTGTCCGTTTTCGCGGTACCACTGTGCCAGATAAACCATATATTCAATACCTGTTTTCAGAATACTGACGTCGATATCACCACGAATGACAGCCGCAGCAAACATATTGCCCATAGTGCTGTCTTCCCAGCCCGGAACAATCATTGGCATGTTACGATGTGCAGCGGCCAGAAGCCACGAATTTTTTGGATCGATTTCATAATCGTTATCCAGTTCACCCGAAAGAAGCAGCTGATACATGAACTCGTGAGGAAAATAACGTTTACCTTCAGCCTTAGCTTTTTTCCATATTTTCAGCATTTTTTTCTCAATCTTACGGAAAGCAACATCTTCGGGGATACACGTATCGGTAACACGGTTCATTCCCTTATCATACAGATCCTGTTCATCCTGGGGTGACAAATCACGGTAGTGAGGTACCCTTACATAATGGGTGTGTGCCACCAGATTAAAAACATCTTCTTCTAAATTGGCGCCGGTGCACGAAATAATCTGCACTTTGTTCTGACGAATCATTTCGGCAAGCGACCTTCCCAACTCGGCAGTGCTCATAGCTCCTGCCAGGGTCACCATCATATTTCCCTTGTTTTCGATAAGCTTTTCGTATGCAACGGCAGCATCGATAATTACCGCGGCATTAAAATGCCGGTAGTGTTCCTCGATAAAACGGGTAATCGGTTTTGAATTCATGTTATCAGGATTTAAAAATATAACTCAGAATTTTATAGTACAGTTTGGCAGCGAGAAAATCGCTGGATTTTTCGGTTGGATTAGGGCATAACTCAACTATATCGAATCCAATCACTTGTGATGTGGCAATAACTTTACGCAACAATTCCGTTACCTGATAGAACCACAGTCCCCCTGGCTCAGGAGTACCGGTGGAAGGCAACTGCGAAGGGTCGAAAACATCGAGGTCGATGGTAATATATACCCTGGAAGTAATTTTGCTGCACACATCCTCCATCCATTGCTGGTTCCCCTGAATCTCGTGGGCAAAAAATACATTTTCGCGGTTCATAAACTCCAGTTCGCTTACATCCATGCTTCGGATTCCCACCTGCACGAGATTGCTGTGTTTCGATGCTTCGTGCACAGCACAGGCGTGATTGCAGGCTGAGCCATCGTATTCGGGTCTCAAATCGGTATGTGCATCAAACTGCAATACGGTAATATCGCCAAAAACCTGTCGGGCAGCCCGCAAGGCACCAATGCTCACCGAATGTTCGCCACCCACCATGCTGAACAAACGCCCTGATTTCATAATATCGAGGGCCTTTGCAAATACTGCCTCAGTCATTGATTCGGGAGATCCAAAATCGCGCATAACAGGCAACAGATTCACGCCTTGCCTGTAAACTTCAGTTCCGGTCTCGATATCGTACAATTCCATATTTTCGGAAGCATGCAAAAATGCATCCGGTCCCCGGTCGGAACCCTTAACCCAGGTGGAAGTACCATCGTAAGCCACCGGTAACAATACAATTCTGGCAAATTCAGGACGAGAGTATTCTACAGGAATTCCGGCATAGGTTGCTAGCATATCAAAAAATTTTTGCAAATATCAGGAAATAAAACCGGCTTATCAATAATTATTATGAATAATTGTAGCCCAATATCCTGAGCATCGACTTGTAGCTTTGCTCCTTCGAAAACATGCGGGTGGTAATTTTGCCGTCCTCATCTTTATTGATAATAATATGCTTAGGACAAGGAATCAGGCAGTGCTGCAAACCACCAAAACCACCAATGGTTTCCTGATAAGCTCCGATATTAAAGAAACCCAGGTAGAGAACATCCTCAGGATCGAATTCCGGAAGATAAATAGCATTTACGTGTTGTTCCGAATTATAGTAATCGTCGCTGTCGCAGGTAAGGCCACCCAGAAAAACCCTTTCGTAAGGTTTCTCCCAATGGTTTACCGGTAACATTAAAAATCGTTTACTCGTTGCCCACGTATCGGGCAAGGTGGTGATAAATGAACTGTCGATCATGTTCCATTTTTCCCTGTCGTTCTGTTGCTTCTGGTTAACCACCGAATAGAGAGCACCGCCACTTTCACCCACGGTAAATGTGCCGAATTCAGTGTAAATATCCGGTTCCTCAACTTCGTTTTCTTCGCAGGCTATCTTTATCTGGTTTACAATCTCTTCAGCCATATATTCGTATTCATATTCGAAGGTCAGGTTGTTCTTAACCGGAAATCCTCCGCCTATATTCAATGCATTCAGGCTCGGGCAAATCTTTTTAAGCTGACAATATACCTGAAGGCATTTGTGAAGTTCATTCCAATAATAGGCAGTGTCTTTTATACCGGTATTGATAAAAAAATGTAGCATCTTCAGACTTACCTGGGGGTTGTTTTGGATATTGGTTTCATAGTAATCCATAATATTTTTATAACCTAAACCGAGGCGACTGGTGTAGAACTCAAACTTTGGTTCCTCTTCCGATGCAATTCTGATACCAATATTAATATGCTTATCTGTTTGTTCAAGTATGCTATCCAGTTCAGTTGTATTATCCAAAACAGGAATAACATTGGCATAACCACTGTTAATTAATTCAGCTATCTTTTCGATATAAGCCGGCATTTTATACCCATTGCACACAACATGAAGCGACTTATCAATGATATTCTCCAGCTCAAGCGACTTTATAATATCAACATCAAATGCAGAACTGGTCTCAAGGTGTACTTTATTTTTAAGGACTTCTTCGAGCACAAACGAGAAGTGATTACTCTTGGTGCAATAACACTGAATGTACTTGCCCGTATAGTTTGCCTTAGCAATAGCCACATTGAACCACACCCGGGCACGGTTAATATTTTCGCTGATTCTGGGCAGGTAGGTAAACTTGAGAGGCGTGCCATATTGCTTCACAATATCCATCAGAGCTATATCATGAAAATACAACTCGCCATCTTCAACATAGAATTCCTCCTGAGGGAATTCGAACGACTGCTCAATTAAATCAACATACCTGAGTTTCATTTAACTAATCGTTTTACTTGTTAATTATTTTGCAAATGTAACTGAATTACTTTATAAATATAAATTATATTCAAATAATTTACTTTAAATGCGAGACAAAGCATTTATTCGCTATATAATTAAATTACAGTTATTTAGACCTTTGACTTAGTAGCTTCCCCAATACTTACGGAAGAACCATTCGGTTGAGGCAAACAGAAGGATAACAAAAAACAACCATTTCAGGTCAATCAGATTGGTCAGTTTCGAATGAATGTAAACCCGGGGGACAATATTTTCGTTGTTTTCGATAGCCTCTGCCAAAGCATTCATCTGTGAAGGATAAAACATTTCACCTCCATTCTCGTTGGCCAGACGGTACATTACATCGTGATTGGCGCGTGTTACCAGACTTTCGGTGCTGACATCAATCACAACAAACTCTCCCGACGCGGAATAGGTTTTCCGGTCGAATTCCAGTGCTGCCGAATAGCTGTACCGACCCGGGGCCATCGAACCCATATTTAACGAATAATAGTCCCCGGTCCTTTCGAAGCTGAGTTTTATTTCGCGGGCCGAGCTATCGCGAACGCTTACTTTCAATTCAGAGGAATTGCGTAATTCGAAAGCTTCGTTATAAAATTCGGCTTCGAGAATTACCGCTTCACCCGTAGTAAAAATACGTTTCGAATCAACCATCAGGCTCTGTTTCAGCCGGGTATTTACGAGATATTGAATTATCCGGTTTATGAGCCCATCAAACACTTCGTGCGAACCGGTAAGCCGGTACAAATGCAAGCGCCATCGCCAAATACCTTCTCCGGTAATAATTCCGCTGCGAATACCTGCTTCATCAATAAACATCATCAGGGGTTTATCGGTATTCACGGTACTAATACGTTGGTTCATCAACACTTTTGCATTCGAAGTAATTTTATAATCTCCAAAAGGAGTCACCAGTGGTGGTAACGAAGACATATTTTCGAGCAAATCCTGATCAACGGTAAAAGCCGAAAAACCTGAAACAGCAACCGGTGAAGCCTCATCGGAAGATGTTTTTGCCGACACTATTTTAAGCCCTGTCTGCAACTGATTGAATGCATCAACCGAGCTGCGTGCGCCCAAAATATAAAGCGCGGGAATTCTACGTACCGACAACTGTTTCATAACCTGAGAGGCCGCATTGTCAAGCGAAGGCAATTGGTGCAACACCACAAACTGATAATCATCAATTTTTCCGGAAAACTCAGCAATCGATGCTGTTGTAATGCTGTAGTCAGGATTATTCTTCAGTGCGAAAACCATGGCCCCCAAATCGGGATGCGAACCGTTAGCAAGAAAAAGAATATTTTTCCGGTTATCGACCACATCAACAACAAAAATGCGTGTATTGTTTCCTGTGCTGATTTCGCCTTTCAGTTGTGATACGCTTACCTTATATTCCTGTAATCCTTTGGGCGAAGCCTCTAGCTCGGCATCAACCGTATACATAAAATCATCGGAATCCGACAGCACATCTTTTTCGAAGAGTTTACCGGCAGAGCCCGATATTTCGATATGCAGATTTTCGCCTTTACACTTATCGGCCGAAAGCATAATTCTCACCGGAAAGCGATTCTTGTAAAATGCTGCCTTGTTGTGTTGCACCTCACGGATATAAACATCTTTCGACGGCAGTGTATCGCCCAGCGCAACAGTATATATTGCCACAGGTGGTTTTTGAGAATATACCGGATTTTCGCCCTGATTATAAATGCCATCACCGGCTACAATAATGGCTCCGAGATTCATACCTGCGTACGCAGCTGTTATTACGGGAAATATATCTGCCATACGGGTAGATGCATCGCTGAAATCAATCAGAGAATCGCTGCGGACAGCATCGCCAAAAGTATAGCGTACTACGTGATAGTTTTCCGACAAACGGTTGACAAGTTTCTGTAAATCAGAAGAGTATACGTTCCGGTAATACAACGAATCGGAGTTAATACACACCGACGATGAATTATCCTGGGCAATTACAACAACGGGCTTATCCGAAATACGTTTGTTTGTTTTGATGAGTGGCGCAAACAGTAAGGTAAAAATGATAAAAATGAACAGGAACCTCAGCGAAAACATCAGGATTTTCTGCCAAGGTTTCCATTCGCGCAACGACTTCTCGCGGTAGTACAGCAGGAAGGCCATTCCCACCGACGCAATCAGGAACAACAGCCACCACCACCACGAAATGTTTGCAATCATTTAATAAAAGTTTAAATCATACCACCGCAAATGCTGATGGTCTGACCTGTAACATACGAAGACAAATCCGATCCGAGAAACACAACGACATCGGCAACATCTTCGGGTTTACCTGCCCTGCGGAGCGGGATTTTTTCATTCCAGGCTGCCCTTACCTCTTCGGGCAACACTGCGGTCATTTCGGTTTCGATGAAACCAGGGGCAATCGCATTGCAACGAATATTACGCGGACCGAGTTCCTTGGCTACTGATTTGGTGAAACCTATAATGCCGGCTTTAGAAGCAGCATAGTTTGCCTGTCCGGCATTCCCGTTAACACCAACAACCGAACTCACATTGACAATTGAGCCACTGCGCTGTTTCAGCATAGGGCGCTGCACAGCCTTAGTGAGATTGAAAACCGACTTCAGATTCACATTTATGACCATATCCCACTGTTCCTCGGTCATCCGCATGAGCAAGGTATCGCGGGTAATACCGGCATTGTTTACCAGTACGTCAATCCGTCCAAAATCATTGGTAACATCGGTTACCAGTTTTTCGGCATCAGCGAGAACTGCTGCATTCGACTCGTATCCGGCTGCTTTGATTCCCATGGCCTTAAGTTCGGCAAGCAGGCTATTAAAATTATCGTCGGCTTTCAGATCGGTAAATGCTACCTGCGCTCCCTGACGGGCCACACCCAATGCAATGGCACGTCCGATTCCCCGTGCTGCTCCGGTTACTACTACTACTTTATCTTTTAGCAATTCCATAATTTCGGTTTTAAAATTGGTTGTAAAATTAATAAAAATATGCTATAAGAACAGTTAAATTCCCAACACCTTTCGTAAAGTACTGCATACGTCAAGTAGATGAACAATACGTAACAAAAATGGAATTCTGAATTACTACTCATATAAATGAAAAACCGCCCTATTCAGGCGGTTTTAATTATTAAATAGTTATCAATCTACTCAACTACAAGCTGGCTGCGGGTAGTTGCACCTGCAACACTCACTTCGATGATATAGTTTCCTGATGAAAGGCTGCTTATGTCGATAGAGGTGCTGGCAGCATTCACGTTAAGAGAAATCACACATTGACCGGCTGTATTAAACACGTTTACCGATTCAATCTGATTGTCGGTTACAATGTTTACAAAATCGCGTGTCGGGTTCGGGTAAGTCATTACTCCAACCGATGTCTGATTGTCGATACCAACAAAATATGTGAGTTCAACAGGAACTTCTGTCCATTGCTGATCGGGATCGTTGGCTCCGATTACCACATCAGCATAGTAAGTTCCGTTCACCAGACCGGCAGTGTTAAAACTGAGGTTCAGGTCGGTATTTGCACCGGCGGCCAAAATACCACTACCAGGAGCAACATTAAGCCATACGGGCCATCCGGTACCTTCAACTTCGGCGCGGATACAGAAGTTCCCGTTTCCACCAACACCGGTAAATTCAGTCCAAACAGGACCGGTACGCAGGTAGCAGGTTCCCGGAACAACAGGTTGGTCATCAACACCCAAAGTAAAACCACCGGCAGGTCCGGTAAAACGATATCCAATCCACAGTTCGTCGCCGGTAATAACAATGGGGTTATCAAGTGTAACGGCATTCCACGATTGGGCTGTTGGGGTCATTACCTGTTCGAACAAGACGGTTGAAGTTCCGGGTTGGGTATATTCGCCTTTCGACCAGACATACACCGTGATGTTTTCGGTAGCAGGAAGGTCGTTAATAAAGAAAGTAATATAGTGAATCACCTGTCCGATATGCTGTGATGTAATGTCGGTTCCCATACGTACTGCAACATCCACTTCGAAACTTTCCTCCCATCCAATGGCAGTAACAATATCAAGGTCATAATTCATCTGTCCGTCAATCAGGTTTGAAGTGAGTGCAGGATCCTGAAACACAGGATATGCCTTGTAATTCATTTCGAGTTCGCCCACATTGGCAATGTTGAGCAATTCAGTGGTTGTGCCATCGGTAGTAATGGTGGCTGTTTCAACATCGATAGTTGCCGGAGCAATGCCACTCTGAATTTCGATATATTCGAAATCATCAACATAATATTCCGAATTGTTTACACCGGTGCTTGTCTGATGAAGTCCGTAAAAATTGATAACATCCAGTTTGTTTTGTCCACCGGCAGCATCTTCTTCGTTCGAGAATGTCCAGGTCAGAATTTCGGTGCCATCAACCCAGGCTGTTGCCTGATCGGTTTCGAGATTAATATTCAGTTCTACCTGCATCCAGGTATCGGCAGCATAAGCAAAATTGGTTGTTACACCACCCTGAATCAGGTCGCAGGTACCATCAGTCCTGAAATAGAATGCAAATGCCCAGGAAGTACCGAAGTCATGTTCCACATTGAAATAACCTCCCTGACCCGCAACGACATAAACCCAGAAGTTTACATCAAATTCACCGCTGGTTTTATCGCCAAAATTGAAAACCATATCATTATTGTTGATGATTTTCATTGAATTGCTCGCTGAATGCGATTGAACATCACTCACGTAGCCATTTTCAGCAACCTGACCTGTCCAGGGATAAAACAGAGGTTGCTGGGAATTCACTGTTTGTCCGGCGGTAAGACCGTCGAAGTTTTCGCTGAAAATGGTGGTTTGTGCACCAGCCAGAGCGGCTGCAAACAATAGTGCCACCAGAAGTAAATTTTTTCTCATAATTGTGTGTTTTTAATTAATTTCAGGTAAAAATAATAAAAATATCGATAAGTGATAACCCTCTGTTGATAAAAATTATAAAATGAATAGAAATTCGTAAGTCGGTTGTATGACCTGGTTTTGTGCACAATTTGCCGGACATAACGAAACAATATCGAATCGGAGTATGGGATGAATGGGCAATCGGATTAATTATTATTTTTACCTGTGGAAAGTGCATGAAAAAATACTCTTACATAACATTTCTTGTAACATTGATACTGGTTGTCGGTATTAGCAATTCCATTGCGCAACAATCGATTCTACTGGATGGGAAAGAGTTTTTTCGATACGATAATCGCATGATTGACTACAACAGGAAAGCTGTATTCGAAATAGACCTGAATGCTATAGTAAGCCTCGATTCGAAACCGGAAGAAGGTTCCGAAACATCGGGGAATCTCGGCGGAGGCCGCTATAACTATGGTTTTGGTATCGATATCAGCCGATTCATGTGCACGCAGCAATCACATTCCGATTTCTTTAAATCGGTGAATAACTTCGGTTATGGAGTTTACTATGGTATAGGCTACGAATTCGTTCCCAACCGGTGTCATAAAGCAAAGGTGTTTGTCGGACATAAAAGCGGACTTTGGTGGGGTTATGTCAACTTCATAAATAAAATTGAACTGATGTTTGAAGATGATTTACAGTCAGATTATTACAGGCTGTATATGCGGTTTCATCTGATTCAGGTGCGTATCGATAAACTGGCTTTTAATATTGGTTTACAAGGAACCATGCAGGAAGCCTATGAATTCTGGCCTGTCAGAAATCGGGACAACTTTCAGGATTTTGATGATGCGCTCCTTTATTTACAAGTTAATTATTCATTCAGACCCCGTAAATGGTGAGATTTGCACTGACCATATTATTTCTTGCCTCTTTTTGTCTGGGATTACAGGCACAGCGCTTTAGTATGGGAAAACATGCCGGAGTCACTTTTTGGGGTGAAACCAGATTTCAGGATGAATATATTTTCCCAAAATACTCATATAATGTGTTTGGAACCGTTACCGATAAAGGCAGCAAATCGCACAGGCCAATTTTTGGTGTTCAGTTTGGATTATATTTTCAACTGGAATATGCCAGATTTTTTATGGGGACCGAGCTAAGTCCTTCGATGCGGGCAAGCAACCTGACCCTTACTTTTTTAGGGAGCGAACAAACACTGACTGTGTATGAGACCGCACTCGAAACCCCCGTGTTCCTGGGAGTAAAGATTACCGGTGGTACAAATTTCGTGTCGTTATACGCCGGAGCATGCTATGTGTTTGCAAATACGAATATCGAGGATGGGGCAGTATGGAACGATGCCGGGTGGGGTTATCGTTACAGCGATATTCACGAGTTATATGGCATTGCCTACAACAATCTGGCATATTGGAGAATCATCGGGGGAATAGGCTGGAATATCAACGACATGATGATATCGGTACGTTTCGAAAAAAGAATCGACAGTGACGCAAACCGTCTGGATGTTTCTTCCTACAGTATTTCGTTTCATTACAACGAAACACTATCGTTTCAGAAAATGAACAAACACAGCTATATATATTATTAATGAGAGCCGATTTCAGAAATATTATATTATTGATTGTAAGCACTGCCATGGCTGTTTATTTCGGCTCCTGTGAGCGCGGGGCTCCTGAACCCCGAAAAACGCCGGGTTTGCCGACAGCATTTGTTATGGGCACACGGCTTGAATGGAAAACCGACAACGAGATGATGCTCGAAATAGATGTTGCTGCTATTACCGAAGATTGTGAGAATTTCACGGTAATTCCCGATTCAGCCTTTCATATCGAAAGCACAAGCAGTGTTTTTTTCGAAATTGATAGTATTGAGCGTCTTGTTATTGACAATACTCTGCCCTACTCTACCATTTTGTTGATTAACCAAAGCGAATCACCTCTTTACGTCGATGCTTATAATTTCAGAGTAAGGGCTGTGAACCGTTTTTTTAGCGAAAGCAGCAGAAACAATCTAAATCAGGTGTCGATTGCTTATTTTGCGCGGAACAGCAACACAATAAACAATTATAAAATTTTCACCGACAGCACCGGAAACCCCTTCGGAGGCACGTATCATGAAAAACTTATATTGGAATCCGAAATAAATACAGAAGAACTATCCGGGAGTTCAAACTTGTATGATGCATGCCTGAGCATGATGCGATACATTGATACTTTCGCTGTAAATGATCAACGGTCGGTTACCGTTTACACCTACAATATTGATGATTCCTACGGGATAAATGCGAATAAGCTGATTGACAGTGCGCTCAACCGGAATATCGGCATTAACATTATATCTGTTGGGTACCATGCACCCCTGTTTGCTGATATTTGTTCAAGAACCGGAGGCTTTCTCATGGAAACCAGTTCTTTTTTATACACCGAAATGGAATATAAAGGCCCGTTGATAATAGCATCGCTCGACCGAATATTACAGAAAAATGTGCATTTGTACCGCATTCATCTGAAAGTAAAACGAAATCTCAATTTTTACAACGGTTTTTACCTTCGCCCTGATTTTTACGTACGATACAGCGATGTGTCTGGGAACATTGTGATTAATAATCCGCTGAAATTTTACTACCGACTTAGCCTATAGTTATGAAGCTGACTCTGATAATACTTCTGTTTTGTCTGCCGGGTCTGCTGCTGGCCCAACCGGTTGATTTGATTGTGCAAAGCGGTCATACTGGCAGCGTTGAATTGCTAAGTTATTCCACCGATGGAAAATTACTGGCCAGCTATGGCAGCGACAAAAAAATAATCGTATGGAACGTGTTGCTTGGTAAACAGATGTGTTCGCTGTTATATGACAACGCAGTAAAATCGATGTACTTTACCGACAACAACCGACGATTGATAATTGGCAATCAGGGAATGGTAAAGGTTTGGGATATAGGAACCCTCGAAACAAAAGACAGTACCATAGTCCTTCAAAAAACCAGAATCCGGAATCAATGCCGCGTAGCAAATAATTTTTTGGTTACTGCCGAAGGAAATAAACTTGTAAACAGGGAGACCGGAACCAATAAAACAAAATACAAACGGTCGTGTGAATACTTCACCGACGTTTTTAATGCTGCGGGCGTTTCCGAAAAAAACAATTTACTTCTGGGAGCCAACAGCGATGGTAAAATATACGTGTATAGTGCCGATAACGGGAAAAAAGTACGCAGCAATTCAGGGAAAAAGCTCAGTTATCTGAACCGGCACAACTCCGATGTGAACGACCTTGTTTTTAACCCTGATGAAACCAATTTCGCATCAGCGAGTTCTGACCGTTCGATAATTATCTGGAATACTCATAAGCTTTTCGAAGAAAAACGGCTTGCTGCCAAGTCGTTTCGAAACCGAAGCATTAATTTTGATGCATCGGGGCGCTATTTGATTTTAGGAAACGAACTGGGCGACA
>JAGOEF010000233.1 GCA_017997855.1 Bacteroidales bacterium | reverse complement strand
ATTACCCCAGCGATACAGAAAATCGCCGCCCTTGCCTGAATTACCGCCGGTATGTCCTGCTGCTTCTGCAGTGGTAGTACTATGATCGATAATAAAAACAGAATTCATAAAATGCATGCTGAAAACTATCTGATCGAGTTCCGCATCATAATCAAGTCCGTTCATGTGATACCGGTCGGGTAACATTCCTGTACCTGCATAATTGATATTCATCAGTTGCGGGTTGTCCTGTATCGATTCCACATAATTGTCTTTTTCGGGGTCGGCATTCTGACACATATGATCCCAGAGTTTCCATTCCCACACAATAACTCCGCCATTTGGAAAAACAGGTTTCACTTCAATAATTTTCTCAGAATAAAAAGTGTCAGAACTGGTGGAGCCTGCAGCTGAAGCATCAGTAGCTGTTTTTTTATCGATTGATATCATTAACACATTGCCATTGGGTAAAGGACAAATATCATGGTGAAGGCAATATGTTGTCGATGTATAGGTATAATCCCAAATTATGTTGCCGTTCCAGTCAACTTTCTGTACACCGCCGGTGATACCGCCGCTATTGAACGACGTAGTTGTCAGCTTATAGGTACGCAATAAAGTATCTCCGGGCAGGAGATAGGCCGAATATCCTGTTTTCTTCTGAGAACTGAAATTCCATGTTTTGTAGGCAACCGGTGTATTTGCAGTGTCAATGAGATAGGCACGGGTGTCCAGCCTTGGTGCATACAAGGTATAGTAACCCCATTGCTGTGCATTTACAACTATTGAAATCAGCAACCACAGACCTGCGAGAAAATACTTATGTTTCATGGGCAAAATTTTTACGAAAATAACGAATTATTACAGGTCAGCAAGAATCATCGCTGATTCACAAGAATTTATCGATGGATTGGCAAAAATTATCCATTAAAGCCAAAATACCTGAATTCAAATCCACATATGAATTGAATGCATTATTTTTTCGACACGCGTACCGTGATTCGTTCAAAAATTTGCAATGCCGTGGTAAACGTCGAAAGGTCGGTGTACAACTTTCCATCCAATCCTGAATAGTGCCCGTGCCCGATTGGATTAAACACATAGGACTCCATAATTTCATCTGAGTCAATTGTAACGGCATAAATCAATGATGGCTGACAAGATGCCTTGTAATCGCGGTCGTCGGGATATTTGCCCGAATACCAGTAGTCGTTCACATCCCAGGGCTGGTTTACTTCAATCAGAATCCTGAATTTCTTCAGCGACGTATTGTCGGAACGCGCATTCAGACTGAACGAAGCATCAGGAGTAGCACCTGTATAGGCATCAGCAACCGGTGATTTTTGCGACGGAACCATATCAGCAAGTTTCAATGCGCTGGCGCGACGGTAGAGGTAATAGGGCAATGAGGCCTGATAGCGCCGTTCCCCGGCGACCCATTTACCATCGCTCTGGGCACCAAAACGGAATGTACCTGTGCCAAACGATCGGGTAACAAAGATATCCTGAATGTAGTTACCCTCCATATCTTCGATCCAGATTGCAAACGTCGGATGATTGTGTTTCCTGCCTTTTTCGAAATCGAACATCAATTGGTAACCCGTTGCATTGGCATTTATTTCGATGCTGGTTCTTTGGGCATTGCGCTTCGACGATTTACAGCACTGCTGCGAATATGCAGATGACAGCCCGGCAAGGCTTATTAACAGAATGATAATTATTTGTTTCATAGGGCAAATTTCTTAAAAGTCAATAATAATTCCAATGGTGGGCACAATGGTACCACTACCTTCTTTATCGAGTGCACGCAGCACATAATTCCCGGGGTTCAGCGGGTCAATAGCCGGGGTACCGTCAGGAAGGGTGTTCACCAGAATATCCTGGGTTTCCGACTTAAAGTTATAGGCATTCTGCACGTCGATGTACAGTTTGAGCGCACTCTTTTTAAAGTTCCATGCTTTATCTATTCTAATATCGAGCTGGTGAAATGCAGCAAAGCGGTTCCCATTCAACTGCGAGTAATCGAAATAGGGTCTTCCGGTGATATCCCATGCACTGCGAACCGACGATAGGGCAATGTCGTAGGGCGTATAAGGCAACCCTCCTGCATAGCGCCATTTAATACCTACGCGCCAGTTTCGTTTGAATTGTTTGGCTGCAATAATACTGAATACATGGCGGTTATCCCACGATGAGGGAATATAGCTTCCGTTTCGGTCTTTAAACTCACTGATTGAGAAGGTATAGGATGCCACCAGGGTAATATCGCCTTTAAAGCGGTTTTGCGAGAGCACTTCGAACCCAAAGGCACGACCATCGGCTTCGGAACTGATGGGGCCATCACCGACAATACCAAAATCAACCGGCATAAAGGCCAGGGCAAGCGAATCGTTGAGGTCGATCGGGTAATTGGCATAATCTTTATAAAACCCTTCCACTGTAATCAGGCTCGTGGGCGAAGGACGAAATTCGAGACCGGCAATGAGGTGGTCGGCACGCAGATAACGTATGTTATTATCTTTATTTACCAGCACGCCATTTTGGTCGCGATAACCTAAACTGGTATAGGGCGGCAACTGAAAATAGCGGCCAATATTCGCATTGATGCGCCATTTTTCGCTCAGCATATAGGTTGCCGAAAACCGTGGAGAGAGTTGCGGCAACGGATTACTCATGGCCGCCGAATAGGTATTGGCATCGGCACGCACACCCAATGTCAGGGTCATACGGTTCGAAAACAGCGACTTGCTGATCTGACCCGAAGCACCATATTTAAAAAAGCTGAGGGTGCTTTCGTATGCGAGTGTGTCGGCCATATCCTGCCTGAATACCTTACGGAAGGTATTGTTGTTGTATTTTACATATTCGGCATTTACTCCATAATTAATGCGAAATCCGTTACCGGTTTGGGTAAAGTTTTCGAGACGCAGTTTATTCTCGGCTTCGAATGAATTGAAATCGCTGATGAGTCCTGCATCGTCAACCACATTATTAAAATACTTATACGACCGGTTAAACAGCATATTCCTGCTCAGCACCAGGGTTTGAAACCCATTTTCGCGATAATGTTTGTACACGGCCCCCAGGGCATACGTCCACTGATTGCTTTCGGGAAGATTGCCGAGAAGATAACGCTGAAATTCGTCAGGGTTTGCAATATCGGTATCAAGCACATTCACATCGTAGGAACCCAAACCGATGAAGCTGATTTCGTTTTTATCATCGATGCGGGTTTTCACTTTAAACTGCATGTCGTTGAATGTCGGCAAAAAGGGCAGACCGATAAATTTAAAAAGAAACTGCAGATACGACCTTCGTACCGATACAAGGTAGGTTGTTTTTTCGCCGAGTGGTCCGTCGAGACTAAGGGCAAGTTCCGAAGCGCCCAGGCTGCCCCTGAAGCGCAGGGCATCTTTGTTACCATCGATTTGTCTGAAATTGAATACACCACTGAGTGCATTGCCTTTGTTGGCAGGAAAGGCTCCGGAGTAAAAATCGACCTCACGGATAAAATCAGCGTTTATAATTCCATTGGTGCCACCTGATGCGCCTTGTGTGGCAAAGTGGTTGATATTGGGAATTTCGACGTCATCCAGAAAAAACCGGCTCTCGTTCGAAGCCCCTCCCCGCACAATGATGTCGTTGCGGTTCTGGCCGGGAAAAGCAGCAACTCCGGGTAAAGTTTGAATCACTTTCGAAATATCGCGGTTTGCACCGGGGTTGCTTTCAATTTCGCCTACCCCAATGCTGCGCAACGAAACGGGAGCTTCCTCGACCTTGCGGAAAATATTGGCTTTTACCTCAACTTCTTTCAGTTGTACTGCCTGTGGTTTCATGGCAATACTGATAT
>JAGOEF010000232.1 GCA_017997855.1 Bacteroidales bacterium | reverse complement strand
AGCAGGTGCTGATTATTGCTGATAACCCTGCTTTTTACGGTTGTCTTGCGCGATTTATCGATAACAATGCCTTCGTTGCTCAGTGATTTCTCATGCAGCAGTTCTTTGAAAATGCGGCCTTTCTCATCATTTCCGGTAACCGAGACCAAATAGGGCACGGCTCCAAGTTCTGCAATATTTAAGGCAACATTGGCCGCTCCGCCCAGCCGGTTTTCGCGATGGGTAACCGAAACCACGGGTATGGGTGCTTCCGGCGAAATGCGTTCGACTTTACCAAACAGGTAGGCATCAATCATTACATCGCCGATAATAAGGATTTTTTTTCCTGCAAAAGAACGTATCAGCTTATTTGAATCAATCGAGATGGTCATGCTGCAGCGGATATTTTTTGTAAATATACAATTTTATTTCTGCCTTAATATCTGATGAATTTTTGAACAGAAATCTCATTTTCGGTCTGCAACTGCACGAAATAACATGCTTCAGGCCATGAACCGCAAGAGATATTGGTCTCCTGATTATTCGAAATGGTTTCGAAAATAATTTTCCCGGTGCAGTCAATTACTTTAATGCTTAGCTGTTCAACACCTTCGGGGGTTTCGATAGTAAACGATTCGGTGGCGGGATTGGGGTAAATGTGGGTGCGGATTACCGAGTTTACAGGCACCCCAATATAGTCGGGATCCCAAATGGCATCGGCGTATTCGGGGTGGTCGATAAAAGGATTCCGGTTGTGCTGAATGCCATAAATGGCGTTGTTCCTGTTTATTTCCTTGGTGCTTACCGGATCATCGTGGTGCCATTGTAGGAGCATTTCCATGGGTTTGGGTTTAATCTCGCATTTGTTTACCATGGTATTGTAATTTGCGGGCCATCCCGAATCTTCGGTGTAGTAGCGCGTAGAAATATAGAAATAACTCCTTGCAAAGTCACCCTTGTATTCGTCGATGGGTTCGAAAACCGTTACACCTGTCCAGCCGGGGTAATTTGAATTTCCTACTTTGGAGCCGTTTTCTGATGTCCAGCTTGCTGAACCCACTTCACCAAAGGGATAATTACTGCGGCGGTTGTTTACGTATCCGTCGGTGGGGTAGAGGTGGAACAGGTCGCTGTAGGTGGGTGCTGCATCGTTGAACCAGGATGCCGGAAACGAATGTTCGCGGTTGTAACAGTCGCCTTCGCCGCTGTAGGAACCGCACTGATCGCCCGAAGTAAAGGAGTATTCGTAGGGAGGTGTTCCGCCCGGAATATCGCTGTACATATCCCAGACCTTGCCATTGGATTTTTTATCGGTTGATTCGAAAGCATCATACAAATCGCCGTATTGAACTACGGTATGCCCGTCGATTATATTGTGAAGTGCCAGCCGCAAGGGTGTTCCAACCAAACCCTGGGCAGGGTTGTAGTATCCGGCCGGTATCTGGGCCATGCCGGCGAAACAGTAGGCTGATAACAGCCATACAAAGATTAATTTACGCATAATACAATTAGTTCGATTTTTCTTTAATGAGATAGATAAATACCGGGAAGTGGTCGCTGTAGCCATTCATAAAGCTGTTTCCTACATAAGTACGCCACGGATAGCCTTTGAAACGGCCTTCCTGCTGCATCAGAAAAGGTTTGTTGAAGACATGTGCCGAGTAGAATATCAGTGATTTCGATTCTTTATTGAGCAGGCTTGTGCTGATGATAAACTGGTCGAATAAGTCCCATGAATCGCGCCATGCCAGCGAGCCGATACCTTTTTTGAATAAGGCATACATTGGGTTGTATAAACGGGTGGGAGTGGGCACGTCGGCATTTTCGGCTGCCTGCAGTGTTTTGGTGAGGCTCACATTGTAGGGGTCATCGTTTAGGTCGCCCAACAAAACGATTTTCGCGTTGTCGTCGATCTTACGCAGTGAATCTACGATTTGCAGGCTCAATTCGGCGGCTTCGACGCGCAATTGACGGCTGCGTTTTTCGCCACCCCGTCGCGAAGGCCAGTGCATTACCACGAAATGGATGTCTTCGCCCAATAGTTTGCCACTGACCAGGAGGTGGTCGCGCGACTGAAATGTTACCCCGTTACGGAAATAAATCCTGTGGGTAACGGTATTGGCGGGTGTGAAGTAATCGGGCCGATAGAGCAGAGCCACATCGACGCCACGGAGATACCACGAATCGTAATGAACAATTTTATATCCATAGGGTTTCATGGCTTCGCTGTTGACCAGATCTTCGAGTACGGAGCGGTTTTCGACTTCGCATAAGCCGATAATGGCCGGGGCATCGTTGGTTTTTTCAGCACCAATTTTAATAATTGTGGAGGATATCCGGTCGATTTTCTTAAAATACTTGTCGGTGTTCCAATGCTTTTTGCTTGCGGGATTGAATTCTTTTTCGTCAACCTCGGGCTGATTGATGGTGTCGTAAAGATTTTCGACGTTGTAGAAAGCCACGGTGGCAATCTGATATTCCTTTTTTTCCTGTGACGATACAAGACCTGCCAAACAAAGCAGGGCAGCAAGCAAAACCAAACGAAGTTTCATCATAATGCGTTATAATAATTCTGCAAATATAGCAGCTTTCTTCGATAGAATGGTGAAATGTGAAAAAGCAATGCGCTCAAATTGTTTACAAGTTGTGATTTTCGATGAAATTGAAAATTGCACCTTCTTTTATGGAGTATCGCGAATGGATAATGTGGGTGATGCGGGTACGATTGAGCAAGTGGTTGACAAAGGCTGAGGCCAGGGGCATGAGTTCTACCCTGAGGGCTTCCATGCCTTCGATGGCAAGTCGTTCGTTGACGTTGCAAGTGGTCATGATTTGAAAAACCTGGTGAAAATCTTCAGCCGATATGGGAAAACTATTTTCGCTGCTTATTTCGCCTCCGGTTTTACATCGGATAATGTTTGAAATTGTTTCGAAAGTTCCCGATGATCCCACGAGTGCTTCGACGTGATGTATTTTTAGTTGTTCATAGAGTTCGGTAAGTTCAGCGTCGAAATAATCGTAAACCGGCTTCATGTCGTTCAGACAGAGCGGGTCTCTGAGCTGAAACTTGTTGAGTAAGCGCGATATGCCCAGATTGAAACTTTTCTTCCACAGAATTTTTTGTCCTTCGAAAATGACAAATTCATTGCTTCCACCGCCAATATCAAGCAAAAGCAGTTTCCCGGGCAGGCCATTCAATGCATTGGCAACACCTTTATGTATTAATGCGGCTTCCTGGTCTCCGCTCAGGATTCCGAACTCCACCCCGCTGTGTGTGTGCAGCATGCCGAGAATCTGATTGCCGTTGCTGGCACTTCTGATTCCCGATGTGGCGTTGGCAATGGTAATATCGGCTTTATAGAGGCTGACCAATTGTTTGTATTCAGCAACAACAGTGCGGCATCGTGTGATGGCATCAGGCTGAATGGTGTTGGAACTGCCGCTGTTTTTCAGCAGCATCACGGCGCGTTTTTCGACGCATACAGTTTTGAGGCTGCGGCCTTCGTAATCGGCAATCAGCAGGTTGCATGTGTTGGTGCCCAGATCGATGGATGCAAACCTCCGCATCGCTTAGTTTTTATAGCGGATCCATTTCCATAATTCGCGGTAATTCACTTTTTTGCCATACATCAGGATGCCGGTCCGATATATTTTTGCGGCAAGCCATACCATAAATATAAATGTGATTATAAGCAGTCCGGCCGAAATGATGACATCCTGAATGGGAACTTCAAAAGGAATACGTACCATCATAACAATGGGAGAGGTAAACGGAATGAGCGAGAACCAGTACGCCAGACTCCCGTTGGGGTTGTTAATGGCCGAAACCATTACGATGATGCCGAGAACCAGTG